>CATJIY010000091.1 GCA_949740695.1 uncultured Eubacteriales bacterium | reverse complement strand
TGGAAATTTTATCGCCGGTAAACCAGGAGGTAGCGCCGGTGTTGCAGCAGTGAATATATTGAGGCGCAAAGCCGGCGGCTTGCACTTGTCCTACCGCCTGTTCAAATTTACCGTAGGCAACGGGGGTCTGAGGGTCTCCGGTATAGGTAGCGTTGACAAAGTGGGTGAATACTCCCCGTACTTCCAGTTGGGGAAGCGTTTTTACCAAAGCTAACAGCTGGTCCAACGGCTCCCCGGGGAGAACGCCAATCCGGTTCATTCCAGTATTGATTTTCAGCTGTACCTGAGCCTTTCGGCCCATGGCCTCGGCCGCGGCGCTGGCCTGGAGGGCGGTTTCCCGGTTGAAGATGGGCAGCATCAGTCCGTTTTCCACTGCGTAAGGCGTCACATGCTCGGGGGCGGCCCCTAGCAGCATGATGTCCGCGCTGCGGAAGCCTGCCTGCCGTAGCGCGGCGCCCTCACAGGTCTGGGCCACTGCCAGCACGTTGGCTCCCATGGTATTTACCAGAAAATCCGCCATAGGCGCCAATCCGATGCCATAGGCGTTGGCCTTTAAAACGGGGATCACCCCCCGCTGGCCGGCGGCTTTTTGTACTTTGCGGTAGCTTTCCTTCATTTTTCCAAAATCCACTTCCAAATAGGAGTGGTACATTCCAAGTTCCATAGGCGTGCTCCTTTGAACAGGTTATGAGGCAACGCCGCCAGAAACGGCCTGCCTATTTATGCATAATACGCTATTTTCTCCGGATTTGCAAGAGAAAAGCCCCGGCGATTTGATACCGGAGCTGATTTTTCAAGTGGCGCGTTAAAAAAGTTGGCTATCACAGCCGGGTTACGCCCGCCTGCTCCAACCAGCCCTGGAGCTTTTTGGAAGGGAAGCCGGTAAGGGGATACTGTTCTCCCGTCTGGCTATGAATCACTACCTTGGTGAACAGGCCCAGTTTGCCCACAGAAAAGCCCTTGGTCTGCTCCAGGGTCAATTCCATTAGGGGCGTATTGGATAAATCCATATAAAAACACACTCGTTTATCAGTAACATAAATCTTTCCTTGAAAGGGTTTGTTGGTTAGGCCTTGCTTTTGATAAAGAGACATGGCGCCGCTACCCAGCAGGGCTTCATTTGGCGCTCTTTCAAATTTTGCCATGGGGATGACCTCCTATGTTTTTTAAAAGCCAACGGAAGCATGAGGATAGAGAAAAATCGCTTCCTTCTTCGTAATGTCTGGATGATAGCACAGAACCGGCGGACTGTCAAACCCTTCCGCCAAAATTCTGCCGTCCCTCTTGCAAGAACAACTCATCGGGTATATAATTCAACTGTTAAGCCCGCGCTTATTTTAAAAAAATAATGATATATTGCCGAAAGGAAGTTGTTCTATGTATCAGCAAGCCATTCGCCCCGCCTGGGCAGAAATCAATCTGTCTAATCTGGATTATAATATCAAAAACATTAAGAAAAAGGTTGGTCCCCAGCGCCAGATCATTGGGGTCATTAAGGCGGACGCCTACGGCCATGGATCTGTAGCCTGCGCCCAGGTTCTGCGGGATAACGGGGTCAAAATTTTTGCGGTAGCTACCTTGCAGGAGGCGGTGACTCTTCGAGATGCTGGCGCAAAGGAGGAGATCATCTGCCTGGGATTGACTCCTGATTTTTACGCGGAAACAGTGGCAACCTATGATATCACTGCGGTCACTTGCTCGGAGAGCAATGTGAGGGCTTTTTCGCAGGCGGCGGAAAAGCAGGGCAAGACGGTGGCCGTCTTGATTGCGGTAGATACCGGCATGGGACGTATCGGATATCAGGCCGAGGAAGCCGATTTGGCGGCCAAAGAAATTCAAGCGATGCAAAAGATGCCTGGGGTCACTGTCAAAGGCATTTTCTCTCATATGTCCTCGGCCGATTGTATTGATAAGGCCTATGCCTACTTCCAGGAAAGCCGCTACAACGCCTTTGTCCAAGGCCTTAAAGACCGTGGCGTGGACTTGGGCTTTTGTACCTTTGCCAACTCGGCCTCCATTATGGAGATTCCTTCAGTCTATCATGACGCGGTGCGGCCGGGCATCATTCTTTATGGATGCTATCCCTCGGATGAGATGCGCCGGGAGGAGTTGGACATCAAGCCGGTAATGAGCGTGAAAGCATCTATCGTTTGGGTGAAGGATGTTCCCGCTGGATTTTCGGTGGGGTACGGCCGAAAATATGTCTCCCAAAAACCCGCCAAGATTGCCACATTGGCCTTGGGTTACGCAGACGGCTATCCCCGGCCCTATTCCGCTCAGGCCAAAGTGATCGTCAATGGAGTGTTATGTCCTATTGCGGGAAACATCTGCATGGATCAGTGTATGGTGGATGTTACTGCTGTCCCCGATGTTAAAGTGGGAGATGAAGTGATTGTCATGGGTAGTGATGGCAAGGTTAGCGTTACCGCCGACGACATCGCCCATGCTACCGGAACCATCAATTATGAGATTACCTGCGCCTTTGGGCAGCGTCTGCCTAAAGTCTATGTAAAATAAGCAGTCTGGAAAGGACGGCGGGGGCGGCGGCTCCCGCCGTTTTTGCGCCGTATACTGGGCCGGAACTGGCAAAATTTTTTGAAAAAATTCTTGACATTAACGTTAGGTTATCGTTTATCCTGGTTTTGGAGGTGAAGGAGGATGAAACTTTCCATCAAAGAAGCCGCTCGGCTTTGCGGCGTTAGCTTGCGAACCCTACGGTACTATGATCAGATTGGACTGGTAAAACCTCAACGGTCGATTCAAAATGGTTACCGCTATTATGATGAAGGGTCGATGGCTTTGCTCCAGCAGGTGATTTTTTACCGGGAGCTGGGACTTTCACTAAAGGAAATCTTTCCGCTGCTTCACGCATCTCCCCAAATTCGTTCTACCGCTCTACAGGCTCACCGGGAACTGCTTTTATTGGAGAAAAAACGGTTGGAGGGCTTGTTGGCTTTGGTAGAGCAGACCTTAGGAGGAAAGATTATGAACAAACAGGAAGTAACCGCTCGGGACCTGCGGGCGATTAAGCGGCAGTATGCGGAAGAGGCCCGCCAGCGCTGGGGAGAGACTCCGGCTTGGGAGGATTTTCAATCCCGTGAAAATACGCCTCAGCAGGAAGAAACTATTCAAACTGGCGCGGAAGGGATTTTTGCGGCTTTTGGGGCGCTGGCCGGGAGAAAAGCCAACCCGGCCGAACCGGAGACCCAGGCTTTGGTCGTTCGATGGCAGGAATATATTTGTCAAAATTATTTTCAGTGCTCCAAAGAGGCATTGGCTGGATTAGGTGAGCTTTATCTGGAGGATCTTCGGTTTCAAAGGTATCTGGATGGATTTGGTCCGGGCACAGCTCAGTTGATGCACGAGAGCATTGCGATTCATTGCCAGCGCGCCTGAAAAGAGATGTCGGTGCGGATGACGTTATACCGATACTTTAAAAAAATGCTCCCCGCGCTAAAAAGCGCGGGGAGCATTTTTTAGGGAGCAGCCGAATCAGCAGAAAAAATCAATTTTTTAAAAGGCCTTCCGCAAGAGGAGCGTCCTCTTGCCGGACAAAAAACACATATTCTCCGACAGGCATCTCCATTTGTGCGGCCACGCTGGGCTGGGGATTTTGAATTGGCGGCATGCTGCTGACGTTTCTTACAGTGTATGTGATTTCATGTTCGCTGAGAATGGTTTCCGCCCAGTCCCGTTTTTCCGAAGAATTGGTGCGGAATACCATTGCGCCCTGGAGAGATAGTGCCATATCTGATCGCCCTTTCATGAGATGTAATGCTGTGAGTGCTTTCTCACATTACTAGGATAACAAAAAAGGAAAGCATTGTCAAGAACGCGGTTGGAAAAACACAGAAAAATTGCACGATTCTCCACTGGAAAAGGAGCAATCTTGCTGATTTGGACCAAAAACCCGCAATTTGGGTTAAGGGAGGGCGGCATCCAATGAACGAAGGGAATCTTCGTAAAGACGGCGGCGGGCAGCCTGAAGGCCCTGTTCAAAGGCGGACTGGATACATTCCGCGCCCCCCTCCCGCAGCCAGGCGGTGAGAAGGGGAGAAAACCGTTTGCCTTCTAGTTCAATGGCCGCGTTAATCGCCTGGTCAAAGGTCATAGATTCGCCGGTATAGAGCCAGGCTGAACCAGTGAGGTTTTCCAGCCAGTCTACCAGGCCGATGACATCTACCATTTGCCGGGAGGGACATTCTAACCGCTGGTATGCGGCGGGGTAACCTCGAAGGCCGTCATACCAAGCGTGATGCCCCAGAGCGGCGTCGGCGTACCGGCTAGTGGAAGCTCGGGGGGCCAGTAAATTTTTTCCGGCGTCGGTGTGCATCTGGGCCACCTGTTCTTCTTCAGCCATCCATTGCCGGCCGATGTGAGCGAACAGCTCCAGCATGTTTACTTCTCCAATATCGTGAAAGAGCCCGCAGCCGGCGGCATAGTCCAAAATAGCCTGTTGTTTTTCGGCGTTTTCAGGCATAACTTGGAACTCCGGAATATCGTCAAAAAAATCAGGCTCGTGAGATAAAATTAGCTGGCAAAAGGCCTTGGCGGCCCAGGCTACTTTGGCGGCGTGGATGTATAACTGAGGAACGAAGCGGACCAGCAGTTTCAGCAAAAAATCTCGATAGAGCAGGCCGTTGGCGATCTCTATAAAGGTATGGGATAACTGGCAAAGGTAACGAAATAACACGTCGCCTTCCAAATCCTTAGGGAAAGCTTCCACATATCGAAGGATTCGACGGTATAGGCTGTCTAAATAGGTTTCTCTGCCGGCAATCCGGTCTGGATAGTGCTGTAAATACTGACAGTAAAAAGCCGGCATGGAAATCACTGTGTAGCAGCTATCGGGAGAATAATCGGAAAGATCGGCATGATCCATCAGGGCTTCCAGCTGATGTAGCAGCTGATCCAGGGTAAGCACACCGCAATAGAACTCGGTGGTATGATAGGGTAAAGCCCACCGGTTGGAAAGCCGCTGGCGGTTGGCTTCGGCCTCATGAAGCCGGCGTTGAAAGACGATATAGCTGGATTCCATTACCGCTTCCACATCTTCCGGGGTCATATCGTGATCCTTTGCATAGGAGATGCTGGCGGCCATTTGCTGATGAGTCATATAGATGTATCGGTCCCAGGGGAGGGCGGGAGCTTTTTTTTGATATTCCTGGTCATTAAGGATTTCCTGGGTGGTTTTTACCATATGGATTTTTTCCCGGGGATGTTTAAAAGTACCCAACGACATATTGGCCCGGGAGCGAAGAATATACCCCCGGGTCTCATCGTCGCTTAGTTCATCAAAATATTTCAGATAGGCTGCCGCTTCGGTAAAACATAGCCGCATGCGGTTGACATACTTCTCAGTGAGGGAAAAGTCCAGTCCCACCAGCCGGCCATACAGACTGTTGCGGCCGATGCCCAGCCAATAAAGCTCCCGGATCATGGCGGAGCGGTCCTGTTTTTGCCGGGCAAGGCTTAGTAAAGCCCGATGGATCTGGCAAAATAACCCTGGGTCCAACTCTTTGCCAGGAACCAACAGCCGGCTGGCAAACTGAAAAAGATGATCCAGATCTTCTCGCCCGGCGTGGAACAGATCGTCCAGCAGGGGAAAGAGTTGACTGCGGAGTAAGTCCATATTGCGCAAAATCAGCGTTTCGGTACGAGCCTGATCTTGGGCGAGCGCAGCAAAATAGGCCTCTGGGGTCCGTCCATCCAGCGGCTTCCGGCGGGAGAGGGCGTACAGTTCTTCCAGATTGTGAAGATATTCCTCCTGATAGGTTTGCACAGATTCACCTCCGTGTTCCCGGTCTTTGGATCATTGCTTGCCGGGCTGGGGGGCCGCTCCCAGCCGTCCCCGCAGGATTTCGTTTAAGCGGTCAATATCCACCGGTTTGGAAAGATGCTCGTTCATACCGGCCTCTTGAGAAAGCCGCATATCCTCCACAAAGGCATTGGCCGTCATGGCGACAATCCAGACAGTTTTCGCATCCTCACGGGCCAGCTGGCGGATACGGCGGGTGGCTTGATAACCGTCCATTACCGGCATCTGAATATCCATAAAAATCAAATCATAATAACCCGGGGGAGAGGCCTCAAATTTTTCCGCAGCCTGAAGGCCGTCTCCCGCTGTCTCCACTTGAACGCCGGTCATTTCTAAAAGCTCCATGGCGATTTCCTGGTTCAACTCGTTATCCTCTACCAGCAGTACCCGGTAGCCGCTGTAGTCAATTTCCCCGGACTGACCGCCGGTTTGCCCATTGGAGCCGCCAGTCAGGTCGGAAAGGGTTTTTAATAGACGGCTGCGGAACAAAGGACAGGGAACAAAAGCGTTGATCCCCGCCCGGGTGGCCCGATATTCCAGCTGAACCCAGTCGGCCTCGGACGCCAGCAAAATCGGGAAAGCCTGTCCCGCCAGCTGCCTTACATGGGATGCCAGGTTGAGCGTGGGCATATCGGTCAGTTCCTGCCCCAGCAGCAGAGCCAAAGGCATCCGGTTTTCATATTGGGCTTCGGTAAGCCAGGTGACCGCGTCCATGCCGCTGGGCAGAGTTACCGGACGCAAGTCGGCCTCGGTAAGATATTGATGGATTTTTTCAGCCCGATCTTCCCAGCTTTCCGCCACCAATATGGTCCCTCCGGTGGGGAGCGCCAACGCGTTTTGGGTTTGAGGAGACACTGGAAGGGGGATGGATACCTGAAACAGACTACCCTGGCCTTCCTGGCTTTGGACGGAGATTTCGCCGCTCATGCTGTCCACTAGTTTTTTTACAATGGACATGCCCAAACCAGTGCCTTCGATTCGGCTGATGGTGGTGTTGTTCACCCGCTCAAAAGGAAGAAAAATTCGCTGTAAAAACGCTTGACTCATGCCAATACCGTTGTCCTGACAGGAGAAATCCAGAAGAACGCTTGCACCACCCCGCTGTGCCTGGGCAGGCCGCTGAGCGAAAGAGGTTTGGATTTCTCCCCCGGCCTGGGTGTATTTGATAGCGTTGCCGATGATGTTCACCAAAATCTGCCGCAGGCGCAAGGGATCTCCCAGAAGATGCTCCTCCAGAATATCACCGATTTCCACCCGAAGGGTCTGCTGTTTTTGGGCCGCCTGTGGACGGAGAATGACCGCCACATCGTGAATCAGATCGGCCAAAGAGAAGCGTTCCTCATGAAGCGTCATACGGCCGCTGTCGATGCGGGACATATCCAGCACGTCGTTTACCAAGCTCATCAGATGGGAGGAGGCGGTTTGAATCTTGCTCAGGCAGTCCTGCACCCGAGCTTTTTCATCGATGTGGGAAAGACCGATAGCGGTCATGCCCACGATGGCGTTCATGGGGGTGCGGATATCGTGAGACATGCTGGATAAAAAGCGGCTTTTAGCCTGATTGGCCTCTTCGGCAGAGCGAAGGGCCGCTTCCAGCGCTGCGTTGGCCTGAAGGAAAGCCTGCTTGTCGGCGCTTTTACCGATTTGCCATAGCTGATGACTTTCGTCCAGCGGTTGCCGGTCAAGGTCTAACTGCCGGAGGGATAAATCGGCCCAATCGGCAGGAGCGCCTGGTTCTAGGCAGGTAAGCTTCCGGGCGGAAGGATCGGCAAACAAAACGCGCCAGCCTGCGCCGGTGCGCTCCACCACAAGATGGCCCTGTTGTTCGGTTGCCGGATGGGATTCCAGCTGTTCCATATCCGTTTCCTCCCGTTTTTGTTTTGCAGTTCTGGAATTTATCCTGGATATCTTCGCTGCGGATATTGTATCATAGGTTTTGAAAAAAATCTACCAACTGGGTCAAAAGCAGGCGAGGCGATTTTGAAAAGCGGCTCTGAAAAACAGCCTTTATACGCAAATCGCTGGAATTATTTAGTGTCTCTAATTTTGCGTTTTATTTTTGGCCTCGTCTTATGTGGAATGGCAGCTTTTGCGTTTTCGATAAGACCGGGAGGAAAATCCAAAATCGCGTCAGGTTGGAACCGGCCGCTGGGACATTAAAAAGTTTTGGCGGGCTCTTCTCCGCGAAGCACGCGCAAGGCTCCTTGGGCTAAAGAAAGCATCTCGCTTTCGCCGGGAAATACCAAAACTGGAGCCAGCGAACCCACATAGCGCTCCACTGCCGAAACCAGCCGTTGGGAGTGGGCCATGCCGCCGGTCAGAACTATGGCGTCCACCTGGAATTTTAATACGGCGGCCAACGAGCCAATATCCCGGCTGAGCTGATAGGCCAGCGCCTCAAATATCAGCCGGGCTTGAGAGTCATTTTGGTCAAAAGCCAGAATTTCTACCTGGCGGAAATCGCGTACACCCAAATAGGATACGATGCCAGAATTGGTTTCCAGCTGATGCAATACCTGCGCTTTTGCTTTGCCGGAAAAACATAGTTCCACCACTTGGTGAACTGGCAGGCCCCCCGCACGGTCCATGGAGAAGCAGCCCTCGTCAAAGATATTGACGATTTCTATCGCCCGGCCCTTTTGGTGAGCTGCGGAGGTAACCCCGCCGCCCAGATGACAGACGACCAGATTGCAATTCTCATAGGTTTTTCCCAGCTGAGCCGCCGCCCGGCGGGCCATGCCGCGATGGTTGAGCGCGTGAAAAAAACTAATCCGTTCCCCGCCCATTAACCCGGTGATCCGGGCCACGTCAGACAGTTCATCCACGGAAACTGGATCCACAAAGAAAGCGGGAATATCCGCCGGACGAGCCAGTTCCCAAGCCAGTAAACTGCCCAGATTGGCGGCGTGCTCTCGATAAGCATGCGCCATAGCGTGGGCTACCGTTTGATCGATCCGGTAGGTACCCGCTTCCACCGGTTTGGTAAAACCGCCCCGGGCGCTGATGGCATCCAGTTCTTCTAGACGGCAACCGGCTTGGGCCAGCGCCTTTTTCACCAGGTCCAGCCGGTAGGGGAGCTGATCCAGTACGCAGGGAAAGGGCGCCAGATCTTCAGGCGAATGATGGATGGTTTGGGAAAAAACCGAGGCTTCTTCCACAAAAACTGCCAGTTTGGTAGAGGTAGAACCGGGATTGATGACTAGGATTTTCAAAAATAAGACCTCCTTGAGGAAGGCTTTTCCATTATGGGAAAGCCGCTCTGTCCGAGCAACCGCCGGCCAGGCTTTCAGGGAAAAAATCTGCTTTTATTGTATCTGCCGAAAGGCCGGTTGTCAAGGAAGAAGGCAGGTTTTTACGCCTGGCGGCGGGGCGTTAGCAACTTACGGATGAGATCGGCGGGAATCACCGAAGCCGCCAGCAGTAAGATCTGCAAAAGCATCCGGAGAGAAAGCGGCTGCGTGCGGAATACTGCCCCGCCAAAGTATAACAATCCCACTTGCACGAGAGCGGTTATCACCATAATTACCAGGAAGGAGCGGTTCTTTCCCAAACCTCGAAGCAAGTTGCAGCCTTCCGCCCGGGCGCACACCGCCGCCGCCAGCCCGGCAAAGACAAACAGAGCAAAAAAGGCGGTGAGAAAGGGGCCGTCCTCCCAGCCGAATAGCCCGCGGAAAGCTGGAAATCTTAAAAATAAAGCATACAGTCCGGTCATATACAAACTTAGTCCGCCGATCTGCCCCAGCATATTGCGGGTGAGCACAGGGGCCTCCCTGGGCTTGGGCGGCTCTTCTAGATAGCGGTCCATAGGCGGCTCTCCCGCATAGGCCAGACCGGCCAAGGTATCCATAATCATATTGATCCACAGCATTTGGATGACGGTTACCGGGGTTTCCACACCCAAAAACGGACCCAGGATGGATACCGCCACCGCGCATAGATTCATCGTTAACTGAAAGACAATAAACCGTTGAATGGATCGGAAGATGGTCCGGCCGTAGAGGATGGCCCGGCCGATGGAGGCGATGTTATCATCCAGAATGATGATATCGCCAGCCTCCTTGGCTACTTGGGTGCCGCTGCCCATGGCAAAGCCCACATCGGCCAGACGGAGGGCAGGCGCGTCGTTGATACCGTCTCCCGTCATGCCAACCACTCGGCCCGCCGATTGGGCCAGCCGCACCAGCCGGCTTTTGTCGGTGGGAAGGGCACGAGCGACTACCCGCAAGCGGGGAAGAACCTCTTGAATTTGCCGGTCGGTCATGCCTGCCAGATCGGCGCTGGTCAGGGTCAGCCCGCCGCCCCGCAGCAGTCCCGCCCGGGAAGCGATGGCTTGGGCGGTTTCTGGACTGTCGCCGGTGACCATTACAATCTGCACTCCGGCTCCCTGGATGCGCCGCACCGCAGCGGCGGCTTCCGGCCGGAGACCGTCCCGCAGCAGCGCCAGCCCCAGCAGCGTCAGAGCGCCCTCTGTTCCGCCGGCGCACAGGCAGACTACTCGCATGCCATGAGCGGCCTGCTGCTGCCAGGCGCGCTGAATCAACGCCGGTTCGTCCAACTTGCGGGGACCGTCTAGGGCTAGCCAGCTTTGGCATCGGGGCAGCAGCAATTCAGGCGCGCCCTTGATATAGGCGGGAAAGATTCCGCCCTCCACTGCGGCAGCCGCATATTTTTTTGCTGAGTCAAAGGGGACATAGCGGGTGCGTTGCGCAGTTGTTGCTTCTCGTCCGGCCAGCTCCAACAAAGCCCGATCGGTGGCGTTTCCGCCGGAGGGGCCTTGATCGCTCCATTGAGCGCTGGTATTCAGCAGACAGCTTTCCCGCAGTGGCGCCCAAAGGCTGGGGAGGCTGGGCAGGTCTTCGGGAGGCAGGATGGACCCATCCCCCAACATCAAACCCTCAATGGCAAGCCGTCCTCGGGTGAGGGTGCCCGTTTTATCCGTAAAAAGCAGAGACAGGCTGCCCGCCGTTTCAATACCGGTAAGTTTACGCACCATCACTTGGTCTTTCTGCATTCGGGCCATGGAGCGGGAAAGCACAACGGTAATCATCATAGGCAGTCCTTCGGGTACCGCCACGATCACCACGCTAATGGCCAGAGTGGCTGCATGGAGCAGCAATTCGATTAAAGCGGGCACATGAGTCAGTTCAGCCCACATCAGGGAGGGGACAAAACTGTTATCCATCACCAGCCGGTGAAAAATATCGGCGCAGGCCACCAACCCAGCGGCGGCATAGCCTAGCCGGCTCATGGAACGGGCTAGCGCCCCCAACCGGACCTTTAACGGGCTTTCCCGGGGTTCTTCCTGAAGGGAGAGGGCCATGCTGCCCAGCAAGGTCCGATCCCCGCAGCGCAGGACCTGCATAACTCCCTGACCGTCAGTGACGGTAGCGCCTCGAAAAACCAGCTGCCGGTGATCGCTTTCCCAGCGAAAGTCTCCCTGGTCCAGAGGCGCGCCCTGTTTTTCCGCTTCTTGACTTTCGCCGGAAAGGGCCGACTGGTCGCAGCGCAAACTGCCCTGGCGGAGCCAACCGTCGGCAGGGACGCCTTCACCTGCCTCTAAAAGAACGATATCTCCCTCCACGAGATCTTCCGAGGGCAGCTCCAACAGCCGCCCTTCCCGCCGGACCCGGCAGACTGTTTTGCCGGCTTCCGCCTGGAGGCGGGCAAAAGCGTTTTCGCTGGAATACTCCGACAGGGCGGAGATCAGCGAGGCGGTCAGCACCGCCGCGGCGATGCCCACCGTCTCAAACCAGCCTTCGCCTCGAAAGAGAAAGAGCAGGTTGACGCAAAGCGCCGCTAGTAAGATTTTGATAATTGGGTCGCTGAGGTTTTCCAGCAGCTTTGCGAAAAAGCCCTTGGTCTTTTTGGACGACAAACGGTTGCCCAGGCCCTGGTCCAGCAGCCGTTGAGCTTCCCGCTGCTTCAGGCCCAGCATTAGGTTGGTCTCCCGCATAATATCACTCCCAGTCGCAGTTTGGTACAAGCCTATGCGGTTCTGGGACAGGTTATGACCGGTGCGGTTGAAAGAAAAATGCTTCCAAAGGTTCTGTTTTCCCGTCTTTGGCGCATACCCTGTAGCAACCAGGATACGGGGGAGTGTGGCAGGGGTGACAGACACTATGGAAGATCGGGCTTGCGAATTGGGTAGATATATCGTGGAACACAAGGCTACTGTTCGGGCCGTTGCCCAGCGGTTTGGCCTAAGCAAGTCCAGCGTACATAAGGACGTAACCAGCCGTCTTTACTGGATTGACCGGCGGCTGTACGAACAGGTGCGGGCAGTATTAGAGGAAAACAAGCGGGAGCGTCATCTGCGGGGCGGGGCGGCCACCCGAGAAAAATACCGGCAATTACAGCAAAAAAAAGATGGTCGTTAAACGTTGCTGCGCCGTTCTATAGCTCAAGTCTGGAATCAATGGTTCCGGGCTTGGGCTTGCAGTGTTGGAAAACAGGCGTTGCTTTGTCAATCAGAAAATCCGGGATAAAAAAGAGGACTCCAGACGGGCATATTTTTGCCTGTCCGGAGTCCTCTTGTCTGCGTTACCAGTTCCAGGGCAGCAGATCAAAAAGATTTCGGCCAAAGAACCAGACGGAAGGGGAGGGGGCTTCTGGCGGGGACGGGGGAGCGGACAGAGAAGTCATCTCAAAAGAAGCGATAGAAGTCCCCTTTTCAACAGTAACCGCACCAAAATCCTCGGTTGCCGAAGAGATCTGCGCTTGTTGTTCCACGGGAATTTGCCAGCTCTGATCTTTCGAAGCAAATTCTATGTCAATACTACCAATGCTGGTTTGCAGGTAAAGGGGCACCGGGCCGCTGACGACCTGCCGGGCCAGGTTGGAGGAACCGATGTCTACCTTGGCTTCCCAGGAATACCGGCTGGAGGGACCGGCCAGCGTGCCGGTGACGCTGCCCGCATCGGTGATAAAGGATAGGGAGCTCATAGCGTCCACTTGATTTAATTCGATATTGCCTGCGTCCACCTGAACGGATAAATCGCCGTCGGACGATACCGACTGAAGGGTGATGTTTCCTGCGTCCGCCTGGAGATCCAGGAGCTCGGTGGCCAAGACCCGGTCCAGGATGATATTGCCCGCGTCGGTCTGCACAAACAGTCTGCTGACCGTTAGCCCAGTAATCTGGAGGTTGCCTGCGTCCACCTGGAGCTGGATTTCCGAAAGGGTGCTTTCTGGGACGAAAATCCGGACGGCAGGGCGCTTGTCGTAGGAGCGAGAGGGAGGATTCTCCCCAAACACCCAGAGGAAGCCGTCGCTGCAGCTAAGATTGTAATCCTCTGGATATAAAAACAGAACTTGAAGATAAGGTTCGCTCCAGCCCTCCAGCTGCACTCCGCCGGCGTCGCATTCCAAATAAAGATTATAGAAATTGGCAGCCAGATCATGGGGAACCTGATAGCCGTAGTAGTCCCCGTCATTTACCGCTTCCAAACGCAGTTCCCCTGCCATCGTCCATGCCTGTTCCAGATCATAACCTGCATAAAACTGAGTTTCATATTCCTTGCCCTCAAGCACTTGAACGATATCCTGCTGGACAGGATCGTCGATGTTGCGCCCAAAAATCTTGTCTATCGGGTTAAAACCGGTGACGATGGCAACCGTGCTGTAAATAGCAATTACCACGCCCAATCCCAGCAGAAGAGCCCCCGCGGCCCACAAGCCCCGCTTTTTGCTCTTGGGGGGATGGCTGGGGAAATAGGTCATGGGTCGGGAAGAGCGAATCTCCGCTAAGATCGCCTCGGGGTCGCCCAGAGCCTGGACGGCTTCTTCCTCGGTCATGCCATCTTCCATTCGATCCTCAATAGCGCTGGTGTAAAAGATCAGGATGCCGTCCACTTCGCCTTTTGGCAGATCAGACAGCTGATTCCGAAGCCATTGCTCTAATTCATTTTTTTTCATCGGTATCACCTCTCACATACTCATAAGCTCGTTGCACGTTTTCCCATTCCTGGAGAAAATCTGTGATGCGTTGTTGTCCCACTGGCGTCAGGTGATAATATTTCCGCAACCGCCCGTTGTGGACGGTGGGATATTCCGCGATACAACCGGCCGCTTCCATCCGTCGCAAAATTGGATAGAGGGTGGATTCGGACAAAGCCACCCAGGGCGCCAGATCCTTAACGATCTGATAGCCATAGGAGTCCTGCCGCTGAAGCGCTTTTAGCACACAAACCTCCAGGATGCCGCGTTTTAACTGGATATCCATCAGGGCATCCCTCCGATGCAAATACTATACAACACATAGTATCACATGTCAAGTAGTATTTTTGAGATTTCAAAAATGGCGGGTTCTTTTTTCGAAAAAATTGAAAATACTTTTGAAAATCGCAGAAAACCCCTTGACTTTTATCTGATTTTCCGATATGATACAGAATATTGTAAAGGATTTTTACTTTACAGAAAAGGGTGAGAGGTTATGAAGAGCGATACCTTCCAGATGTCCATGTTGTTTGACTTTTATGGAGAATTGCTTACTGATAAACAGAAGGAGCTTTTTGACTTATATTATAATGAAGACCTCTCTCTGACCGAGATTTCCGAGTTGGCGGGGATTTCCCGTCAGGGCGTGCGGGACGCCATTGTTCGCAGCGAAACCATCCTGCGGGACACCGAGGATAAACTGGGCCTGGTGAAAAAATACGCCGGCTATGACCGCCGGCTGGAGGAAATCCGGCAGGCCGCTGCTTATATCGCTCAGGCAAACACCCGCATCCGGAGCTTTGAAATCGCAAAAAGTGTGGATCGCATCTTGCAGTTGACGGGAGAAATGCAAACATGGCTTTTGAAGGACTCAGCGATAAGCTGAATAACGTATTTAAAAAATTGCGAACCAAAGGCCGCCTTACAGAAAGCGATGTGCAGGAGGCCATGCGGGAGGTGCGCTTGGCTCTGTTGGAGGCCGATGTTAACTTTAAGGTGGTTAAAGATTTTGTAACCAAGGTCACCGAAAAAGCTGTCGGTGCGGAAGTACTGGAAAGCATCACCCCCGCCCAGCAGGTGGTAAAGATCGTCAACGACGAGCTTTGCGCCCTCATGGGCGGCAGCCAGAGCCGGGTGCATATGGCGAATCGTCCTCCCACGGTCATGATGTTCGTGGGTTTGCAGGGAGCAGGTAAAACCACCAATATCGCGAAGATGGCGGGTTGGTTCCAGAAAAAAGAGGGTCGCAGGCCGCTGTTGTGCGCATGCGACGTTTACCGCCCCGCAGCAGTAGAACAGCTGAAGGTGGTGGGCGGCCAGCTGGGCGTCCCGGTTTATGAGGAAGGGCAGGGCGACCCTGTTGAGATTGCCCGCCACGCCTATGACCATGCTCGTACCCATGGCAACGATGTGCTGCTTTTAGATACCGCCGGCCGGCTGCATATTGACGAAGTGCTGATGGATGAGCTGAAGCGGCTGAAGGATGCGGTCAAGCCTCACGAGATCATGCTGGTGGTGGATGGAATGACCGGCCAGGACGCGGTGAACGCAGCTTCGGCGTTTCATGACGCTTTGGGCATTGACTCGGTACTGATGACGAAATTGGACGGCGACGCTCGGGGCGGCGCGGCTCTTTCTATTCGGGCAGTCACCGGAAAGCCCATTAAGTTTGTGGGCACAGGAGAAAAGCTGGACGCCATCGAGCCTTTTTATCCCGACCGGATGGCTTCCCGTATTCTGGGCATGGGCGACGTGCTCACTCTGGTGGAAAAAGCACAAGAGACCTTTGATGAAAAGCAGGCCGTTCAGCTGGAAAAGAAAATGCGGGCGGGTAAGATGACGCTGACCGATTTTTATGGGCAGCTCAAGCAGTTGAAAAAGATGGGTAATTTGCAGGATGTCATGGGGATGCTTCCCGGCGTGGATAAAAAAGCATTGCAAAACGCCCAAGTGGATGAAAAAGCTTTGGCTCATGTGGAGGCGATTATCCTTTCTATGACGCCCCAGGAACGGGAGCGCCCGGAAATTTTAAAATACAGCCGGAAAAAGCGGATTGCCGCCGGTTCCGGCCAAAAGCTGGAGGACGTAAACCGGCTGCTCAAGCAGTTTGAGCAGATGCAGCAGTTGATGAAGCGGTTTGCCGGCCCCGGCAGCGGGAAGAAGCGCAAACGCAGCGGTTTTAGGTTCCCGTATTAACAACGCTTGTTCGCAAATCGCGCAAGAAATAAAAATGGGAAAACCATTGGCAAATGATTATGGAGGTGAAAACGCATGGTGAAAATCAGACTGAGGAGAATGGGCGCGAAAAAAGCCCCTTTCTATCGTATCGTGGTGGCTGATTCCCGTTATCCCCGGGATGGACGCTTCATTGAGGAGATCGGTACCTATAATCCTTTGAAGGAACCGTCTGAGATTAAGGTTAACGCAGAAAGCGCTCAGAAGTGGATCAAGGATGGCGCACAACCCACTGATACTGTCCGCATCTTGCTGAAAAAGGCCGGAGTCCTGTAAGCCTATGGATGTGACCGGCATCAAAGGGATGCTGATCTATCTGGTGGAACATCTGGTGGAAAAGCCGGAGGCCATCCAGGTAAGCGTGCTGGAAAACGGCAGTTCCATTACGCTTCAGCTGCGAGTTGCAGAAGAGGATATGGGACGGGTTATCGGCCGGCAGGGACGGATTGCCAAGGAGATCCGAACCTTGATTAAGGCCATGGGCCAGCGGGAAGAAAAGCGCGTCATGGTG
>CATJIY010000090.1 GCA_949740695.1 uncultured Eubacteriales bacterium | reverse complement strand
TGCGGCGCAAAGGAAGCCGATTACAAGCTGGGTATGGGGATCGACCTGAACGCCAACAGCTCTTCCACCGGCAACGCCCAGGTGGACGCCACTGTGGCCGCTGTGGTCACTGACGCCGACGGAAAAATCGTGGCCTGCCGCATTGACGTGGCCCAAAATAAGATGGATGTGACCGACGGCGCTGTGGAAGCGGACAAAACCTTTGAGACCAAGATGGAGCTGGGCAGCCGCTACGGCATGGCCGGTAAGGTTGACAACGACGGCGACGGTCAAATGCTGGAATGGGACGAACAGGCCAAGGCGTTTGAATCCTTTGTGGTGGGCAAGACCGCCGCTGAAGTCAAGGCGATGCCGCTTCAGGAAGTCAACGGACATCAGATCACTGCCGACGCCGATCTGTTAAAGGCTGGCTGCTCTATGCAGGTGACCGATTTTATCACCGCCGTGGTGGCTGCCTGCGAGGA
Source organism: uncultured Eubacteriales bacterium (assembly GCA_949740695.1). GTDB lineage: Bacteria > Bacillota > Clostridia > Oscillospirales > Butyricicoccaceae > UBA4644. The sequence goes on along the minus strand of CATJIY010000090.1, from coordinate 3,281 downwards.
CGCGCAGGGCATGAGCTTCAAGGCTTCCGGCGAGTTTACCCTGGGCGTGGCCGCCAAGACCTCGGCGGACGAATCCAAGGCCGCTACCGCCGATGAGGACGGTTTGGCCGCTATGTATACCGACTTTGCCGCGGCTGTAGTTTCCGACGGTAAGGTTTTGGCTGCTCTGAACGATGCGGTTCAACCTAAAATTACCGTCAACGCCAGCGGAGAGATCGTAGGCGTTGATTATACCAACACCAAGCGGCTGCTGAAAGAGGATTATGGCATGGCTGCCGCGGTGAACTATGGAATGGACTGGAACGGCGACGGCAAGGTGCTGGAGTGGTATCAGCAGTCTGAGGCTTTTTCCAAGTTTGTGGTGGGCAAGACCGCTGATGAAATCGCTGGCCTGCCCACGCAGGAGGCCGAAGGCTCCAACGGAGAATACACCATCTCGGCCAACGCCGATTTGCTCAGCGCCGGCTGCACCATTCAGGTGACTTCCATGCAGGCGACCGCTGCGCAGGCGGCCAAAAATGCCCGGTAATTTTTCCGCCCCAGATGGGAAATGAAGGGCATGAATCATCTCAAAAAGTGGATATGCCTTTGTTTCGCAATAGGGTTCCTCGCCATATTGGCGGGGTGCCCTATTGTTGCACAAAAGGCAGAACCCATGGGGAAGGTTTACTATACCTTCTTTGATACGGTATCTTATCTCTACAGCTACGCCGGGGATTCTCAGCAATCTTTTGACGAAAAAACCGCCGCGGCCGCCGCGCTTTTGGAAGAATATCATCAGATGATGGATATTTATCATGAATATAGCGGCCTGAACAACCTTTGCACAGTGAACAAAAACGCCGGGGGACAGCCGGTGCAAGTGGACCCCAGGCTGATTGATTTTTTGCTGTACGCCAAAGAGCTTTCCGCTCAGACCAATGGAAAGATGAACGTCATGATGGGCGCGGTTTTAGCTCCATGGCATGAGGCCCAGGCCGCCGCTGGCAAGGACCCCGGCAAAGCCTGTCTGCCCGACCGGACGGCGCTGGAGCAGGCCCGGGCGCATACCGGCCTTTCTCTGCTGGAGATTGACCCAAAAGCGGGTACGGTGCGTATCACCGACCCCCAAGCCCGACTGGACGCGGGGGCGGTGGGCAAGGGTTACGCCACTGAGATGGCGGCCCGTCTGCTGGAATCCATGGGCGGGGAGGGCTATGTGCTGAATATTGGCGGCAATATCCGTATCATTGGGCAAAAGCCCGACGGTTCGGGCTGGCGCACCGCCATTAAAGATCCTTTTCACCATGACAGTCAATACGCCATGTATCTGGAGCTGGCCGATACCTCTTGCGTCACTTCGGGCAATTATGAGCGGTTTTTTACGGTGGAGGGCAAGCAGTATCATCATATCATCGACCCAGATACCCTCATGCCGGCAGACTATTTTGCCTCGGTATCGGTGATTGCCAAGGACAGCGGTCTTGCCGACGGCCTTTCCACCGCCTTATTTTGTATGGATTATGAAAGCGGGCGGGCTTTAGCGGACCGATTGGAGGGCGTGGAGGTTGTATGGATTTTTTTGGATGGAACCCAGCGGCATACCAGCGGGATTCATCCCCTAGATCCCAAGGATTCAGAATGAAGCATAAAAGGAGAGATGGCAGTATGCCAAAGCGAAAAAATATTTCGTCCCTGCATATGCCCCACAACAAGCATACGGCGGCCAGCCTTCCGGAGCGGATTCCCGTCCCCTCTGAGGTGGTGCTGCCCATGAACATGCACTCCGGGCAACCGGCCGAACCGGTGGTGAAGGCGGGCGATTACGCGCGGGTAGGCCAGCTGGTGGCCCGAGAAGAGGGACGGTTTTCCTCGCCGGTACATGCCACCGTATCGGGCACTGTGGCGGAGATTGGTCCGATTCCTACTGCGGACGGCGGGGAAACCTTGGCCATTCGCATTGAGAGCGACCAGAAAATGGCGCGGGACCCCAGCCTGAAACCCCCGGTGTTCCAGGACAGCCAAGGCTTTTTGCAGGCAGTGCGGGATAGCGGTCTGGTGGGCCTGGGAGGCGCGGCTTTTCCCACTTGGGCCAAGCTGAACGAGATGTGCAACCAGCAGTATACCGTGGATACCGTCTTGGTAAACGGCGCTGAGTGCGAACCCTATATCACCAGCGACCACCGGATGATGGTGGATCACGCTGATTTGGTGGTTCAGGGGGTGGAGTACCTTCGCCAAGGCATGGAGCCTTATCTGAAAAACGCCAGATTCCTCATTTGCATCGAAAAGAACAAACCAGACGCCATCGCCAAGATGAAAGAGGCCCTGGCGGGCAAGCCCTATGCGGCGGTGCACGAGCTGGAATCCATTTATCCCCAGGGGGCCAAGCAGGTCACTTTATACAACGCCACCGGCCGGGTGGCCATCGCGGGGAAACGGTTTCCCTATTTCCACGCGGTGATTATCAATGTGTCCTCTTTGGCAAAAATGGCCGAGTACCTTTCCACAGGGACGCCTCTGGTGGAACGGATTGTCACAGTAGACGGACCGGCGGTCAAAACCCCGAAAAACCTGATCGCGCCTATCGGAACCCGAATCAGCGAACTGCTCAAGCATGTGGAGCTTTCCGGCGAGCCGGGCAAGATCGTCATTGGCGGACCCATGAACGGCGACGCGGTTTATTCAGCGGAAAGCCCTATGGTCAAGGTGGCCAACGCTGTTTTGGTGTTTGATAAAAAAACCAGCGTTTTGCCGGCGGCTTCCCCTTGCATCCATTGCGGCAGGTGCGTGGAAAAGTGCCCCATCAATATCAACGTTTGGGCAGTGGAAGGGGCCTTGCGGCACAAAGACGAGGGGCGGCGGGCCTCCCATCTGATTGACACTGGGGTTCGCCAGTGCGTGGACTGCGGCAGCTGCAACTATGTTTGTCCGGCCCACCGTCCGTTGCTGGGCTGGAACCAGGAGGCCAAGCGTTGGCTGAAAAAATACGCTGCCGCCCAGGAGCAGCAGAAGGGAGGGAGCCGCTGATGAAAAAGCTTGCCTTTTCCGTGGCCCCCCATATTCACAGCGGGGTTTCCACCAGAAACATCATGGGAGACGTGGTGATCGCCCTGGTTCCCGCCGCCGTTGTGGGAGGCGTTTTCTTTGGACTGCAGGCGGTGCTGGTGGTGTTGACCTGTCTGGTCAGCGCGGTTGCCGCCGAAGCGATCTTTTGCCTTTGTGTGAAAAAGCCTCAGACTGTCGGGGATTACAGCGCGGCGGTCACCGGCCTTTTGTTGGGACTGAACCTGAGCGCCAAT
>CATJIY010000089.1 GCA_949740695.1 uncultured Eubacteriales bacterium | reverse complement strand
TTTTTTACAAAACAGCTTAATAAAACATTTCAATTTGCAATATAAAATTCTTATATTACAATTTGTATCGGTTTACAGCGCTCCAAACAACCACAATGCCAGCAGTCCCAATCCAACCAGCAACAAGACACAGGGTAACACCAAACAGACAAAGGCGGTTGCTATCATCAACAGCCGGTCGCCAAAAGGGACCTTGATATGCTCCATATCCTTTTTCCGCTGCGCTTCTTCCTCTGGTGTAATGGTGGGCAATTGATTGGAAAAGGGAAACCTCACTGTTTTGCCTCGCTCCCAGCAACTTCCACCGTTGCGCCGGCCCGGTTTGATTTACGCTCCATTTTGGGCAACTCAAAGAGATAATTTCCTTCTTCATCCAGCTTCCGCTGAGGGAAGTGACAGGCCAGATAGTGTCCGGGCTCCACCTCCCGCAGTTCAGGGGGCACCCGCTGGCATTTTTCACAGGCCATATAACACCGGGTGTGGAACTTACAACCGGAGGGGGGTTTAATCGGACTGGGGATGTTACCCTCTAGAATAATTCGCTCCTTTTCCGCCGCATCTGGATCGGTAGTGGGAATGGAGGACAACAGCGCCACGGTATAAGGATGCCGGGGATCGGAAAAGATGGCGGCTGCGTCAGCCAGTTCCACCACGTTACCTAAATACATCACACAAATCCGATCGGAGATATATCGTACCACTGACAGATCATGAGAAATGAACATATAGGTCAGGTTCTCCCGCTCCTTCAGCTCTTGAAGCAGATTGATAATCTGGGACTGAATGGACACGTCCAAAGCAGAAACACATTCGTCACAGACAATAAATTTGGGATTGACCGCCAGCGCCCTGGCAATGGCCACCCGCTGCCGCTGTCCGCCAGAAAATTGATGGGGATAGCGATGAAGCATATACTCCTGGAGGCCGCATTTTACCATAGTGTCTACAATATGCTCCCGCATTTTCGGGGAGCCATGCTTGAACATGTTATGGGTAGTCAGCCCCTCCTCAATAATCTGACCGATGGTAAATCGTGGATTCAAAGAAGAATACGGGTCCTGGAAGATAATTTGCAGATCCCTCCGTAACAGACGCATCTCGTCATATTCCAGCCGGGACAGATCAATCCCTTCATCCCGCTGGGCTTCCGCCTGCTGAAATGCCTCGTTATTGGCATATCGCTGCCGCAAAGCGTTCAGTTGCGTTTCCAGCTGGGACCGCTTTTGGTCAATGGCGGCAATTTCGCCTTCCAGCTGCCTGATCCCCTGTAAAAGCTTCTCTCGGCTACCTTTGACCTTTTCCCGCTCTTTGGGATCGGTCAGAGCGGTAAAGTGATCCAACTCCACCTGGGCGGCGCTCAGCTTTCGTTGGAGGTCCCGCCGTTTGACATTTTCTTCGTAAAGAGAAAGCAATAGCGTCCGGCCCTGGCCATTTTCATCCGCTACAGCAAAACCTCCCATCACCTTCACCAAGTGACTCTCAGCGGTCATCTGATCGCATACCGCCAAATTACGATCCTGAAGCAGGTAGAAATCCGCCTTTTCCTCTCCACCTGATTCGGCCACCTTGCGAGTCAATTCATCTGCCTTTTCAATGGCTTTTTTCCGTTTTTCTTGATATTTTTCAAAATTTTTCAACGTATCCGCTACATATTTGGGAGCCATTTCCGCCAGAGTAATTCCGTAATACATAGTGGATCCGGCGGTCTGGGGATAGAGCTGGAGCAACACCCGTCCCAAGGTGGATTTTCCACAACCGGACTCACCCACGATCCCCAGAGTTTCTCCTTCATAAATATCCAGGGTGATGTCCTCATTGGCGCGAACATACAGCTGTTCCTTTTGAAACACAGAGGCCTTTGCTACGGGAAAATATTTTTTCAAATTACGAATGGACAGTAATTTTTTTGTGTTCTCCACTCTGTCTCACCTCCTTTTCAGGATAGAAGCACCGGATCTGCTGGCCGTCACCCAGGTCCTCCAACTGCGGCTCCTGGTCGATGCACTTTTGCGTACAATATTTGCACCGAGGCGCAAACTTACAGCCTTTTGGCAGCGCCAACGGATGGGGCACCACGCCGGGAATGGGCTCGATACGGCTTCCTACGTTTTCCAGCCGAGGAATGGAGTACATCAAACCTTCCGTATAGGGATGACTCATCCGGCTGTTTCCAAAGATCGTGCGCGCAGAGGCCTTTTCCACCACCTGTCCGCAGTACATCACCGCCACATCGTCGGCCATTTCGTTAATGACTCCCAAGTCATGAGTGATAAAAATGATAGCAGTGCCTTTTTCGGCTTGCAATTCGTTCATCAATCGAAGAATCTGGGCCTGAATGGTTACATCCAACGCAGTGGTTGGCTCATCGGCAATAAGAATCTTTGGCCGGCAAGCCAGCGCCATGGCAATCATTACTCGCTGACGCATACCGCCAGATAACTGATGGGGATATTGTTTGATGACCGCCTCTGGATTGGGAATCTGCACATCATACAACATCTTGAGCGCCTGCTCATGAGCCTGTTTTTTCTTCATGCCTTGATGAATGATAAAAGGCTCAGACAATTGCCGGTCCACTGTAAACACTGGATTCAGAGAGGTCATGGGCTCCTGAAAAATAACTGAAATCGCATTGCCTCGCAGAGCGTACATCTCGTCCATAGGCAACTTTGTCAATTCTTTGCCTTCAAAGGTGATTTCTCCCGACTCAATGTAGCCGTTGGCATCCAGCAGACGGAGGATACTCATGGCGGAAACCGATTTACCCGAACCCGATTCCCCCACGATGCCGATGGTCTTTCCCGATTCCAGCGAATAAGACACGTCGTTGACCGCCTTGACGATGCCTTTTTTGGTCTTAAAATAGGTCTTTAAATGATTGATTTCAAGCAGCGGCATGTGGTTCCCTCCTTATTTTTCAACGCTGGATTTTGGGTCCATCACATCTCGCAGGGCGTCGCCTACGATATTGATACAGATGGTAGTGACCGCCAAAAAGAGGGCGGTAAACACCCACTGCCACCAATAGGCGTTGATGATGGTGGCGTTATTGGCGCCATTGAGCATATTCCCCCAAGTGGGACGAGGATAAGCCACGCCAAATCCCAGGTAACTCAGGGAGGATTCAGTCAACATACAGGTGCCAAAATCCAGCATCAGGGTCACCAGAATAACCGACATTACGTTTGGCAAAATGTGTTTAAACGCAATGGTGCTTTCTTTCACGCCCATAGCCTTTGCGGCGGTGACATATTCGCTTTCCCTGGCCACCAATACCTGTCCGCGGACCAACCGGGCCAGTCCGGGCCAAGTCAACACGCCCAGGATACACATAATAATAAAAATTCTCGTAGTTTCACTGAGGGTCATGCGCCCCATCACCGCCGAAAGGATCATGGCAAAAGGCAAAAAAGGGATCGCAGTAAAGATTTCCGCCACTCGCATCAGAAGAATATCCACCTTACCGCCAAAATAACCGGCGACACAGCCCACAAGAATTCCGATCAGCGAGGAGATAATCACCGCCACCGCGCCAATCGTCATGGTCATCTTTCCGCCGTTGATAATCCGCTGGAAGATATCCGCGCCATGGGTCTCGGTACCGAAGAGATACCCTTTCAATCCCCACTTTGCTTGGAGTTTTCCTTGTCCGTCAACACTGTAGGTCTGGAAAGAACCGGAGAAAATCTGCTGGGAGCCGACGGCTTTTTTGTCCACCTTGATCTGTCCCTGGGTATTGCTGCCCCAAGAATAGACATTACCCTTGTTGGTCAGACCGCTGTAATGGTAGGCGCCGCCCACCACCTGCACAAACTGTTCCCCCGCAGGCAACGCGGGCGCCGGCGTCATATCGCTGGTAAAATCGCCCACAAAGCAGACGCTTCCATCGTCCAGCATCAGACACATGCTAGAGGAAGTGGCTACAATCGTTTCGATTTTTCGATCACCCAAATAGTCCCGAACGGGCACGGTGGGTTGATTCACATTGGCCCGCGCCATATCATACAGCCCCCGGGAACCGGTATAAATAGTATTGCGCCGGCCATTGACCCCCACGATATAGTTTAGCGTGAAGTCGATGTCATACATCTCCCCCGCCGCCAAAAATACGTCAATATTCGCATAGGTCAGCTTGTTTCCCCAAAGATAAAGGGTGCCGTCCTGCATCAAAATAGCTGAACACTGATAGCCGCAGGTCAGCTTTTTAATCTGAGAGACATCAATGCCTTCGTTCACCAAGATTTCCGGCATATAGGCCACGTTCGGACTGATTTCCTCACCCCGGTCCGCAAAAGACTGCTGGGTTCCATATTGTCCCAGCTTGGCATAGCCCCAGCAGAGCACTTTTCCCTCATCAGTAATCGCCACTGCATGGTCAATGCCTGCGGCCACCATCACCACATTGGCATCCAACACTTCTTGTGGAATATCCTTCATATCCACGCCGGTAGTGCCAATCTTGGTGGAACCCCAGACGTAAACCTTTCCCGCGTTAGAGAGACCCACGGTAAACGAGCCGTATCCGTCAATCATTTTGATATCCCCCTGCAATTCCTTGGGGACTGACATCATAGACATGGTGGGCGGGATGCTCTTTTGGGTAACTTCGGTATAAGCGTCATAATAGTTGGGCATAAACAGCGGTCCCACAAACATGACGACAAACATCAGCAGAAGCAAAACCAGCGCGCCTACCGCCAGCTTGCGCTCCATAAAATTACGGACAATCTGCCGGGTAGGGCTGATGATCTCCTCCACGTCCATTGCAGAGGGATTGGAGCTGTTTTTCGCCATCTGGTCGGCCAGATCGTTACCGCCGCCCTTCCAAAGACGGCGCAGCCAACCCCCGGCCTTTTGATTTTTTTTGCTCATCTTCCGGCCCTCCTTTATTTACTCACGCGGACGCGAGGGTCCACCAGGCCATAGGCAATGTCGATAATCAGATTGCCCATCAGAGAGATTGCCACATAAAACATCTGCATCAACAGCACCACGTCATAGTCGGCTGACCGCAGAGAAGAAATCATCAGCTGCCCCATGCCGTTAAGCGCAAACATATTCTCAATCACCAATGAGCCGGAGAAAATGCCCAAAAACCACCCTACTACCAAGGTGACAATGGGAATCAGCGCGTTACGCCAAGCATGGGAATAGATCACCGCCCGCTCTCGCAGACCCTTTGCTCTAGCGGTTTTGATACAATCCATGCTCAGAGCCTCTATCATGGAGGCCCGGACATATCGGGTCATGCCGCCCAAAGAGCAGAACGTCATCGTAATCAATGGCAGCGCTCTATAATACATCTCATCCTTCCATGCGGCAAAACCGGTAAGCGTGGAGCCAGGGGTCTGCATACCGCTGGGCGGGAACCAACCCAGTTTGGAACAGAAAATCCAAATAAACAAAATGGAAATCAAGAACGTGGGGAGACTATAACCAACGATCGTTAGCACCTGAACTCCTTGATCCAGTTTACTGCCCCGGCGCACTGCGCAGCAGATGCCCAGAGGGATCGTGATGCCCAGCGCCAAGATAGTAGCGTAAATATTGATTTGAATGGTATTTATCATAGGCTGGGATACTACGTCCACCACCGGTTTCTGCTTATCATAGGACCAGCCCAAATTCCCCTGAAGCAGCCCGTTGTAGCTTCCGTCATAATACGGATACGCGCCCACCCAACGGAGATAAAGAATGAGTTTATTATCGGTGTCGGTACCATACTGCCGCTGGTATTTCAGATAGAGCTGGTTAAAGTATTCGTCCTGCTGGCCTTTCGGAATGGCGTTTTTCATGGCCTGCATTTCGTTTCTTGCATCGGTATAGGCCCGGTTGGAGGGTACAAGACTATAAATCAAGAACATGATAAGCGACAGAATGACCAGGACGATCAACATGTACCCAAGTCGCTTGAGGGTATATTTTCCCATATTCATTCCTCGTTTCTTGCCGGAAACGGCGATTGCCGCGGCATACATTGTCCTGTCTATCGCTGGAAGTCCTTTCCATCGAACGGGCTTGCAGCGATATACAGGAGAAATCTGCCGCCAGCAGGCGGCATGCGCTCAGAAACCATTTTATATAAGATTCTCACAGGGCCATGCGGCCCTGTGAGAATCCCTCCCTAACAGGGGACCGGTCCCCTGTTAGGCAAAAAATGGTTTATTTTTCTTATTTCAGCCAATAGGCGTCAGCCATATCCTTGATATAATACTGAGACCAGTCGTCATATCTGGCGGGGTTAATGGTCAACTGATACTCGTAATCGTAGACAGTGTTGGGAAAACCAGTGGCATAGTTAAAGCAGGTATACAGGGGAGTACCGCCATAATAACCATAAACCTGTGCCTGATACAATTCGTCCAGCATGGGGTTAAAGTCGCCCAGAGTGTACTGAATGACAAAGCCGGCGTTCTTCATATTCTCATTCTCCACAAAGCCGGTCATCAGCTGGTCAGAGAAGGGATTGGGAGTCGTGCCGTACCAGTTGAGGCACAGCGGCATATACCAGGTGTCGCCTACCTGTACGGTCTTATACGCGCCGTCCTTGGACTGGAAGGTTTTATCCGCCTCTTGCATTTCAGCGTCAGGGATGGCCTTATACCGGACGCCAGAACCGGAATACTCCGACCCGTCGGCGTTATAGACCCAGCCGCCTTCTTCCAGCTTGGCAATGGCCGAGTCAACCGAAGTGGCATAAGCGTTCAGGATCATACCGTCAGCAATGGCGGCCTTATACATCCAGGAACCGGCATAATAAGGACCATCCACCACGCCGCCGAAGCCGCCGGTAAAGTCCTTAGCAAAGCCGGCGCGGTCCATGCAATAAGCAATGGCCTCCCGCACCTCGGCAAACTGCACCGGGCCAAAATCGCAGCGGAAGCCCAGCTTGCCGTAGCCGGCGCGGCTGTAATGGGTGTAGGCGAACTTGGGATTGCCATTGCTGTCTACCTGTGCGGGATCATCTGCCAGGGCGATGACTTCGTTGGTCTCATCGCCGCCAGTGATGCCGGACAAAACGTCAACGCCGCCGGCCTTCAGGTCCTCCAGCTGGGTCTCCGAAACCACCAGCTTAATGATGACCCGTTCGATCTGGGGCTTGGTTCCCTCATAGTTGCCTTTAAACTCAGGGTTGCGCTTCAAAACAATGGAATGGTCAGCCTCGTTCCAGGTTTCTACCACATAAGCGCCCGAATAGGCATACGCGTCGTCCTTGTTCCAAGCAGCATCATAAATGTGCTTGGCCATCACATAGCTGTCGCCATCCTTGGCGTAAAAATTACCGCTGATATAGCAGCCTTCACCATCGTCAACAATATCGCTGTCGCCCAACCAAAGCTTCACATCATGGGCGTTCAGCGCAAGATAGGTGACAGAATAGAAATAGGGCAGATATTCGGCGTCAATCGTAACAGAGAAGTGATAATCGTCATACATCCGGAGGCCAGGGAAAATCTTAGCGGCCGTAACCTTTTCATCATCGGGATCAATAGGATTGGGCATTTCCTGACCCTCGTTAGCGCCGTCATAAACGTTAAACTCGCGATAACCCACCATTTGCAAACCGGCCTGGGCGGTCTTTCCAGACGCTTGAGCGGCAACAGGAGTGGAGTGAGCTAACACGTAGGCCAGATAGTTTTTGGAGGTGACGGGAGTGCCGTCAGACAGCTTCAGATCCTGATGGATCGTGATGTCATAGGTCCGGGAGCCGTCGTCGTTGTCAATTTCCTCATGCTTGGCAACAACGGTATCATTCCAGGTGTAGCCGCCATCCTTCGTGAGCGAGACAAGCTCCAGACCAACGATCAGCTGTTGCACATCTTGGTCAGTGGCGTTGACGCTGCCCGCCTGGGCAAAAGCAGGGTAACGGACCTTACCAGACATCTCAGTGACGCTGCCCACAATAATGGAGTTATCCGCTTTTTCAGAAGTCCAGTCAATCAACGCGGAGGTGGGATCCCAATAGGGGTTGGTGGGATGCTCCTGTACGCCCTTGATCTGAGCGCTATAGAGATCGTAATACTCGTTGGCATACAGGGGAATCTCGGGAAGCAGCTGGTTCCAACGAGTGATGTAATAACGCCACCAAGTAGCGTAAACGTCGTCCTCAGTCTCCCACCGGCCGCCATCGGGCACAGAAGTGTTGTGCACCATGGCGCAGGTCAAAAAGTCCAAACCCAAAGTGTAAAGGACGCCGTCCCGCTCGATATAAGCGGTGCCAGTTTCTTCATCCTCAATTACCTGGTCAATGGTGATATCCTTGCCAAACTGGGTATACAGATCAATATAATCTGTCCCGTAAGTCTTGCCGTTCAGCGTTTTCAGCTCGGCAATGGGCAAGGTATCCATCGGGTCCTCAGGGGGATTCTCCGGGACGCTGCCGGGATCGGTAGCCGGGCCGGGATTGGGTTCCACAGGATCTGTGGGGGTATCGTTGTTGCCGCATGCCGCCAAAGAAAGAATCATGATGGCCGCCATCAGCAACGCGAGAAACTTTTTCATTTTACGTTTCCTCCTTATATATTTTGACAGGCAGAGCAAAGTCTAGCCCGGTCATACGGGGGGCTGCGAAAGCGCCGGTAGAAGCAGGTTTTTTCTCTGTGACAGAAGTCACAGAGAAAGTGGGGCGCCCCACTTTCTTCGGGCATTTTCGCGGTATTTTGGGATTTTTGGGTTTTTCATTTTTCCTATTATAGTAGGCGTTTGTCCCCTTGTCAAGCGGGATTTCCTTGGGTTTACCCCTTTGCTTTATATCCTTATTTTTTAATGCCGCGCAGCAAGGCTTCCACTTTCCCGGCCAATACTTCCAGCGATCCCTCCTGGAAAGGAGAGGGAATTCCAGCCTCGGCCAGCAGTTTTTCGTAATACTGCTCGCCGCCTTGCCGCATCAAGCGAAGATAGCGGGTAAAGGCCCCGTCATAATCCTCCTGACTAGCCAGCAGAAAGCCGAAAGCCGCCGTCTGGGCCAGACAATAATCAATATAATAGAAGGGGCTTTCATAGATGTGCATCTGATACTGCCAACGGCGGCCCTCTTCCAAGAAAGGCATGCCCTCGGTGTGAATATGGGGGCGGAACTGGGCCTCCAGGTCCTTCCATACCTGATTGCGTTGCGCGGGAGTCAACTCAGGATGTTCATAGACAATATGCTGGAAAGCATCCACCATCGTGCCATAGGGCAGGAAGGAAAAGGCGTCCAGCGCGTGCATAAACTTATATTTTTCCGTTTGCCCGCCAAAGAATTTTCCAATATATTTCCAGGCAAAAAACTCCATACTCATGGAGTGGGTTTCGGCAGTCTCCATGCCGCCGCAGCCAATCTCCAGGTTGAGCTTGTTATCTGCGGTCATAAAGGCGTTCAAGGCATGACCCGCCTCGTGGGTCATCACGTCCACATCCCCCGAGGTGCCGTTAAAGTTTGCCAGGATAAAGGGCTGACGGTAAGCGGGCAAGTACGTGCAATAGCCGCCGCCCCACTTGTTCTTTCGAGGCTCTACGTCAAACGCATCGTTTTCCAGCATCAGATCAATAAACCGGCCGGTCTCCGCCCCCATCTCATGGTACATTTCCTTTGCCGCCTGGAAGATCTCCTCCTTACCGCCCTGGGGCCGGGGGTCGCCGCCGGGAATGATGACTCCGTCATCATAAAGCATATAGGTGTCGATACCCAGGGCCTTTGCGTTCTCAGTGCG
>CATJIY010000088.1 GCA_949740695.1 uncultured Eubacteriales bacterium | reverse complement strand
GCATCGCGCCGCCCCAGTCTGTTAACCGCTTACTTCAGATTGGCTTCCAGTTTGTCCAGACTGCTCCGCAGCTCTTTGGGCAAACGGCTGCCAATGGTGGCATAAAAGTCTTCAATGCTGGAAATATCCGCGTTCCAAGCATCTTTATCCACCGTCAAAATCTCCCGCAAGGTATCCACGTTGAACTTCCGGCCTTCGGAAATCTCATAATCCAGCGCATCCAAGCAGATATCCTCCGCCTTGGGCACATAACCGATAGCGGTTTCCGCCGCTTCTACCTGTCCCTCGCACCGTTTGATAATCCATTCCAATACGCGGAAGTTATCGCCAAAACCAGGCCACATGAAATGTCCTTCCTCATCGGTGCGGAACCAGTTCACATGGAACACCTTGGGCGGATTGCTCATCTTCTTCCCCATATCAATCCAGTGCTGGAAATAATCGCCCACATGATAACCGATAAAGGGTCGCATGGCCATGGGATCGCGCCGCACTACACCCACCGCACCGGTAGCGGCGGCGGTAGTTTCCGAAGCCATGATCGAACCCACAAACACACCATGGTCCCAATCGCGAGACTGATAAACCAGAGGCGCACACTTAGCCCGGCGGCCGCCAAAGATAATCGCGGACAGGGGTACTCCGTCCGGATCTTCCCAGTTATCCGCAATGCAGGGGCAATTCTTAGCAGGAGCGGTAAACCGGGAGTTGGGATGGGCGATTTTTTCCTTGGAGCTATCGTCGTGAGGTTCGCCCTTCCAGTTCAGCAGGCCCTCAGGCGGCGTTTTGGTAAGTCCCTCCCACCAAACCGTCTTGTCTTTGGAGTTCAGAGCCACATTGGTAAAAATGGTGCCCTCGTGGGTGCAAGCCAAAGCGTTGGGGTTGCTCTTGGCGTTGGTGCCGGGCGCTACGCCGAAAAAACCAGCCTCCGGGTTGACTGCGTATAACCGGCCGTCCGCGCCTATCCGCAGCCAGGCGATATCATCGCCCAGAGTCCAGACCTTATAGCCCTTTTTGCTGTAATATTCAGGAGGCAGCATCATGGCCAGATTGGTCTTGCCACAGGCCGAGGGGAAAGCCGCGGCCACATACTTTTTCTGTCCGTCTGGATATTCAATGCCCAAAATCAACATATGTTCGGCCATCCAGCCTTCATTCTTCCCTTGGAAAGAAGCGATTCGCAGCGCAAAGCATTTTTTGCCCAGCAGCACGTTTCCGCCATAACCGGAGTTCACCGACCAGATAGCGTTGTCCTCCGGGAATTGAAGGATATACCGCTTTTCCTCATCCAGCTGGCATTTTCCATGGAGACCGCGAACAAAATCATTGGAATCCCCCAGCTTGTCCAACACAGTTTTACCCACTCGGGTCATGATGGCCATGCTAACCACAACATAGATGGAATCGGTGATCTCGATGCCCACCTTCGCAAAACGAGAGGCCACCGGCCCCATGCAGAAGGGAATCACATACATGGTCCGCCCTTTCATCGAGCCGCGCAGCACATCGGACGCCACCTGATAAGCCTCCTGCGGGGCCATCCAGTTATTGGTCGGACCGCAGTCTTCCTGTTTCCGCGTGCAGATGAAGGTGCGTCCCTCCACCCGGGCCACGTCGTTCAGAGCGGAACGATGGTAATAACAACCGGGAAGCTTTTCCTCGTTTAATTTAATCAATTCGCCAGTGGACATCGCTTCTTTGCGAAGGGTCTCCAGCTGCGCCTCGCTCCCGTCAATCCAGACTACTTGATCCGGGCAGGTCAAGTCAGTGGCATCCTGAACAAACTTCAGAACGGCTTGGTTCGTGGTCAGCGTCATAATTCTATCCTCCAAAAATTTTTGCTTTTACGCAAAGTCATCCAAAATGATTCTACCGTATCTGACGGATTTTTACAAGCTGTTTTCGGACAATTATCAATCTTTTTCCTGCAAAAAACTATGCAATTTCACTGAAACAGCAGAAAAATCCTCCAGAGAAAGCCGCTCTCCCCGGATATCTGGCGCAAATCCCACAGCCGCCAGCAGCGCGGCGGCTTCTTGTTTGGTGAATTTGCCACCGTATTGCATGCACAGCCCATTGGCAAAAGTTTTTCGCCGGTTGGCAAAAGCCGCGCGAACAACTCGAAATAATTCCTCCTTCTCCCCAGGCACTGGGGGCTGAGCATGCTGATCCAACCGAAGCACTATCGAATCCACTTTCGGCTGAGGAATAAAGCGATCCCGCGGAACTTCCAGAAGAACCTCTGGCTGCGCGTAATAGGCCGTTTGGACAGAAAAAGCGCAATATCCAGGGTCCCCCGGTTTTGCGCAAATGCGCTGAGCCGCTTCTTTCTGAACCATTACCACAATCGTGCGAAAGCAGCCGGATTGCAGCAATGCGGTAATGGCGGGCGTGGTAATATAATAAGGCATATTGGCGCAGGCCACTACGGGCAAATCTCCAAACTGCTGCCGGCAAAGAGCGGACAAATCGGTTTTCAGAACATCCCCCTGGATGAGCGCAAGGTTTGAAAAATCCGCCATAGTCTCTTCTAAAATGGGCAGCAACCGACGGTCCAGCTCCACCGCCGCTACCTTTTTCGCCCGGCGGCATAGCTGGGCGGTCAAAGCGCCGATTCCCGGACCGAT
>CATJIY010000087.1 GCA_949740695.1 uncultured Eubacteriales bacterium | reverse complement strand
GTCGACACCACAAAAAGTTTTCCAGGGGCGGATGCGGGTTGGTTCATGAAGATTCCTCCAGTTTGTCAAAGCGGCGGGGCCGCAAAATCAAAGGCGGCAGCACTTGGGTGCCAGGGCCGCCCTGTTTTACCGAATCGGTCAGGACTAACTGAGCTGGTCTGTCCTCACGCGGATAAACAAATTGCAGTCGTTTCAGCGCCAGGCGGCTATTCTCTAGAGCAACGGCCAACGCCGCCAGCTGCCCGGCAGGGAAACAGAGATAAAGACGCCCGCCGGTTTTGAGCGCCAAAAAGGCCGCTTGGCACACCTGCGTGACGGAAGCTCCCGCATCCGACCGGGCCAAAACCCGCCCGGCGCCCTGAGGAGCTTTGCCTCGGCCTTGCTGATAGTAAGGAGGATTACATAGGCAGAAATCATACCGACTGCAAAATTGGGCGGACAGCCCCCGCAAATCCGTCTGGTGAACCGGAATGGCCAAGCCCGCCCGGCGGGCGTTTTCCTCCGCGACAGCGACTGCGTCGGGGTCCAGTTCGAGTCCTTCCAGCCGCAGGTCGGGCCGGTCTAATCCGCAAAGAATGGATAAAAAACCCTGTCCCGCGCCCAGATCCAGCCCCAGACTGCCTTTTTTGGGCTGGGCAAACCGGGAAAGCAGGACGGCGTCTTGCCCCAAAGGGAAAAAACGACTGTCTTGAATTAGGGTCACCCCGGGGGAAAGAATAACAACTCGTTTCATTGTGTGTTCACCAATACAGGCCGCAGGATTTTTTCCTGCGGCCTGCAAGTCCGCTTTTAATTGCAAAATGCGAGCAATGATTTATCATAGTTTTGTAAGCGCCGGGATTGTTCATTCATTTCAAAATCCACCAAAATAGAAAGATAAAAACCAAATCTGCTAAAACGGTACTGAATAAAGCTAAACAAGGAGCGATCCACATAGGTGCTGATTCCATCTGCGTTTGAGAAACACATAGCCATCGAAGCATGCTATAGAAAAGAAGCCCATGCCAACAGATTGCAATAATCGTGACCCAATATGCTTTTCCTCTCATGGTTTATCCTTTCATATTTTTTCTTATTTTACCATAATCATATGATTTTTGCAAATCCCTAAATATGTTTTTTAGAGAGCAGTTTTGTGGAAAAGAACCTCAAATACCAACCGCCGGCCTATTTGGCCTCTGCCGGGCTTGACCGGGAAAGGGGGATTTGTTATAATTCAATCATTATGGCCCAATGAGGCCGGTATCCCCTGATCCGAATGGAGCGTATTATGATTGTTGTTTCTGATCTGACCATGACCTTTGACAAGCAGACCCTGTTTAAGCATGTGGACCTGAAGTTCACCCCCGGCAACTGCTACGGCATCATCGGGGCCAACGGCGCGGGCAAGTCCACCTTTCTCCGCATTTTAGAGGGGCGGCTGGAGCCTTCTGGCGGAAGCGTATCCATGGCGAAAAACCTGCGGATGTCGGTGTTGCGGCAGGACCACTTTGCTTTTGACCAGTATCCGGTGTTGGATACGGTGATTATGGGCAACCGGCGGTTGTATGACGTTTGGAAGGAAAAGGACGCTCTGTATGCCAAGGAGGACTTTTCCGACGAGGATGGCCTGCGGGCCGCTGAGCTGGAGGGAGAATACGCCGAGATGGGCGGATGGGAAAGCGAGAGCGACGCCTCTCGCCTGATCCAAGGACTTGGCTTGCCGGAGGATATTCTCTATCAACAGATGGACCAGCTGGGGGACAGCGAAAAAGTCAAGGTGCTGCTGGCCCAGGCCCTTTTTGGAAATCCCGACGTGATTTTGCTGGACGAGCCCACCAACCAGCTGGATCTGGACGCCATCGACTGGCTGGAGGAGTTTATCATCGATTATCCGGGGACAGTGATCGTAGTGAGTCACGACCGTCATTTCCTCAATAACGTGTGTACCCATATCGTGGATATTGACTATGGAAAAATTAAGATGTATGTGGGCAACTATGAGTTCTGGTATGAATCTTCTCAGCTGATTCAAAAGCTGGTGAAACAGCAGAACAAGCGGGCAGAGGAAAAAATCGCTGATCTACAGGCTTTTATCGCCCGGTTTTCGGCGAATAAATCCAAGTCCCGTCAGGCCACTAGCCGGAAAAAGTTGCTGGACAAATTGACGGTGGAAGAGCTGCCTGCTTCTTCCCGCCGGTATCCTTTTGTGGGCTTTTCCCCTGAACGGGAACCAGGCAAGGAAATTTTGGAGTTTCACGATTTGACCAAAGCCGAAAACGGCGAAACATTGTTCCAGCGCCTGAATTTCCGGCTGGAGCGCACCGACAAGGTGGCTTTTTTGGCGGAAAATGAGCGGGCGGTCACCGCTTTGTTCCAAATCATCGCCGGGGAGGATCAGGACTTTTCCGGTTCTTTCAAATGGGGCGGCACCACCTCTATGAGTTATTTCCCCAAGGATAACGGCGCTTATTTTGACGGAGTGGATCTGGATTTGATTCAGTGGTTGCGGCAGTACAGCCCCACCGAGGACACCGAAACCTTTCTCCGGGGATTTTTGGGACGGATGCTCTTTTCGGGGGACGAAGTGTTTAAGCCGGTGAAGGTGCTCTCTGGCGGCGAGCGGGTGCGGTGTATGCTTTCCCGCATGATGCTGTTTGCATCTAACGTGTTGGTGTTGGACCAGCCTACCAACCATCTGGATTTGGAAAGTATCACCGCGCTGAACGATGGCTTGCGGGATTTTAAGGGCGTGGTAATCTTCACCAGTCATGATCACGAGTTTATCCAGACCATTGCTAACCGGATTATCCGGCTGGAACCAAATGGCGGAGTTACCGACTTCCGAGGCGCCTATGACGAGTTTATCCAGGACCGGCGGGCAAAAGGCGAAAAGCTGTGATGAGCTGCGGAGTCCCGATTTTCTCGGCGTTTGATCGTAGGAAAAGCGGGGCCATTTTGCGTTAGTCAGCATCTAGCGGTTGTGATTCCAGTCGATCTGGGTCGGATATTCTTTGCGTTGGCGGCTGAGGAACCTGAAAACCAAAGATCCCTGGCGGGTGTTGGAAGCCTACCGGCAAAGTGAAAGCTCTGCATAGCGAATTCAGAGGGCTGTGCGAACCGATACGATTGGCTGGCGACGCTAAAAAGCAAGCGGCTGCTTTCCAAGAGAGACTATATTGGCTTTGTATTGCCCAAATTACGTCTCATCAGAGCAAATAGCGCATGGACCAAAAGGTCCATGCGCTATTTTTAAAAATGGGTCTTGGGGCTTGACAGAATCCAATCGTTATGATATTATTTTGATATCAAAAATATTGGAGGGATACTTATGAATGAAAAAATATACACCACCAGGAAAAACGGGATGCCCGTTTTACTGCTCTTGCTGCTGAGCGATGCGGCCGCTGTTGCAGGGATTGTCTTATCTGCTACCCATGCCGGCGGCTGGTCCGGCTGGCTGGTGGGTCTGGTGATTACCGTCTGTGTGGTCTGGCTGATTGTGAGTGTGATTCTTCTGGCGGGCCTCCATGTGCTTAAGCCTCAGGAGGCCTTGGTGCTCACCTTGTTTGGCGACTATAAAGGGACCTTAAAGGGCGAGGGCTTTTATTGGGTCAATCCCTTTTGCGCGGCAGTGAATCCGGCCGCTCGGACTAAGCTCAATCAAAGCGGTGATGTGGATGGCGGAAAAACCAGCCCCATCTTTATCAATGGAGCCAATGTGAATATGGGGATGGGGGCTTCTCAGAAGATATCTCTGAAGATTATGACCTTAAATAATGCCCGGCAAAAGATCAACGATTGTTTAGGCAACCCGGTGGAGATCGGCATCGCCGTTATGTGGCGGGTCACCGATACCGCCAAAGCGGTCTTTAACGTGGATAATTACAAGGAATATCTTTCCTTGCAGTGCGACACCGCTTTGCGCAATATTGTACGGGTGTATCCCTATGACGTGGCCCCTAATGTGGATACTACCGGCAATGGCCAGGCGGACGAAGGCAGCCTGCGAGGCTCCAGCGAGGTAGTGGCAGCCCGTATTCGGGATGAAATTCAGGCCAGAGTATCCCAGGCTGGTCTGGAAATCGTAGAAGCCCGGATCACTTACCTGGCCTACGCTCCGGAGATTGCGGCGGTGATGCTTCAGCGCCAGCAGGCCTCGGCTATCATTGACGCGCGCAAGATGATCGTAGACGGCGCTGTGGGCATGGTGGAAATGGCTTTGGACCGGCTCAAGGAGGGCGGTATGGTACAGCTGGATGAGGAACGAAAAGCGGCGATGGTTTCCAATCTGCTGGTAGTGCTGTGCGGCAACCATGACGCTCAGCCGGTGGTCAATTCGGGCAGTTTGTACTGATGGCCGAATCGAAAAAGCAAATTCCTCTGCGATTATCCTCCCAGTTATATTCCGCCATCGCCGCTTGGGCGGAGGATGATTTTCGCAGTGTCAACGGGCAGATTGAATATCTGCTCACCGAATGTGTCCGCCAACGAAAGAAAAACGGGAAATATATTTCTGATCAGATGGATGTGCCGCCTGAATTGGATATCGAATAAACGGCGAATGGATGCCGTTGGGTTGTTCC
>CATJIY010000086.1 GCA_949740695.1 uncultured Eubacteriales bacterium | reverse complement strand
GTTGGGACTGAACCTGAGCGCCAATGTGCCCTTGTGGCAGTGCGCGGCGGGTTCGGTGTTTGCCGTTGTGGTGGTAAAGGGCCTGTTTGGCGGTCTGGGGAAGAATCTGGTAAATCCCGCTATCGCCGCCCGGGTGCTGATGCTGCTGACCTTTGGCGCGGTAGGCGGCGGGGCGAACCCCACCATTGTGGATATTACTTCCTCGGCCACTCCGCTGGCGGCGCTCAATCAGGGGCCGGAAGCGCTTGGGGAAGCGCCTGGCTTGCTGGATCTGTTTTTGGGCCTTCATGGCGGAGCAGTCGGAGAGACCTGCGCGGCGGCTCTGCTGGCAGGCTATGTCTATTTGGTAGTGCGCAAGGTGATTCAGTGGTATGTGCCGGCGGCCTTTGTGGGGACGGTATTTGCGTGCTATCTGGTTACCACCGGCGATTTGACCTATGCTTTGGCCCAGGTGTTGGCGGGCGGTCTGATTCTGGGCGCGGTGTTTATGGCCACCGACTATGTGACCACCCCGGCCACCGGACTGGGAAGAGTGGTATTTTGCGTGGGCTGCGGTCTGATTACCTTTGCCATCCGGCAGTTTGGCGCTTATCCGGAGGGCGTGTCCATCGCCATTTTGTCCATGAATCTGCTTAGTCCCTTTATCGAGCAGTGGACCAAGAAAAAGACTTTGGGAGGGATCAAATGATGAAACCTGCCGATCGGATAAAGACCCTTTTGGTGGGGCTGGTTGTGGCGGCGGCTTTCTGCGGGGCCATGTTTGCCCTGAATGTTTACACCGGTCCGCTGATCGAGGCAAACAACGCGGGGGCTGAGTTTGGTCCGTTGCTGGCGGTGATGCCCGAGGGAGCCGGCTTTGACGGCGACGCGCTGATCTACAGCGCCAGCCAGGGGACCGGAGCCGGCTTGTCTGGCGTTCCGGAAAGCGTCACCGCTATTTATCGGGAAAAAAGCGGCATGGGCTATGCGGTCAAGGTCACCGCTGTGTCCAATTATTCCAAGGAACCCATGGAGATCACTTTGGGGGTAGACGCGCAGGGCATGATCGTCAGAGCCCAGGTAGACGCTTATCACGATACCGAAAGCTATGACTTCCGGGTCAAAGATCCTTCTTATCTGGATAGCTATGTGGGCAAGGATTCCGCTTTAGCCGACGTGGGAACGGTATCCGGCTCCACCTTTTCTTCCTCCGCCTTTAAAACCGGGATAGAGGAGGCGATGAGCGCCCTGGTGGCCAATCAACTGATTGCCGAAGGGGTCAAGGGAGAGGAACAATTGCTGCTGGAGCTCCTTCCCAGCGTGTTCCCGGGCATTGCCAGCGAAAGCATCCTCAAGGCGGAGGAAATCGCTCCTTCGGGCAATATCGTGCTGGCCTATCAGGCTGAGAATGGGTCGGGCTTTGCGTATATTTTCCAGGATGGGGAGCGGATGGCGCTGGCTGTGGTCAACGCTTCCGGTTTGTGCAAGATCTATGACGCTCAGGGTGATGAGATCACCTCATCCTGCGGCGATTTGGCGGAGGAGGCCAAGGCCCACGCCGCCGGCGGTCAAGCCGATCAGAATGAGGCGGCTCAGGCCAAGTTTGCCAAGATGGTAGAGGGCGCTGGAGAGATGGAGGCTTTGGAACTGCCGACCTTCAGCACAATTGTGGCGGGGGCCAGCTTCCCAGTGGGGGACCAGACCTATTTTGGCTTTTATTCCCGCAGCTATGGCTATAAGGATATGGATATTTATGTGGTCATAGACCAGCAGGGCGCGATTGTCAATCTGGACGCCAAGCGGGTGTTCTTTGACGAGGAATATTTTCCTGTGGCAAAACAGGTAGACGCTGCGGCTTATCAGGAGGGGTTTACCGGTTTGACCGGCCAAAGCTGGACGGAAGATACCGCTATGATCTCAGGCGCTACCATGACGTCTAACGCGGTGGCCCAGTCGGTTGCAGATGCTTTTGAGGCCTATGAGGCTGTAACAAACGGAGGTGTTGACCAATGAGTAACCGGAAAAGACAATCTCTGCTTGTGCCCCTGGGCGTTGGCTTTGTCATGGCGTCCAGCGCAAGCCTCCAGGGGGCTTTGGGCATGAGCGTGGCGGTGATGGTGGCGCTGACGTTGAGCGCGGCGGCCTTTTCCGCCCTGGAGCGGATGCTTCCCGCCGGAGGAAAGCTGCCGGTTTTCCTCTTGTTGGTCACCGGCTTTGTCTCTCTGCTGCAAATGTTGGCCGAGGCCCATTTTCCGGAAGTGACCGGAGCGCTGGGGGTTCATCTGGCGGCGCTGTCGGTGAGCCTGGTTCCCTATTGCGCGCAAGCCGAAAATCAGGAACCCATGGCGAAACCCACCGTCAAAGCCGCGCTGAGCGCTGGACTGCTGTTTGCTTTGTTGATGGTGGTTTGCGGGGTGATTCGAGAGGTTTTGGGCAGCGCCGCCATTTTTGGCGCGTCGATTTCCTTCTTGCAGGATTACCGCATCTCCGCCCTGTCCGGCGTGTTTGGCGGATATCTGGTGCTGTCCATTGTGCTTGCGGTGATGAAAAAACTCACCGGCAAAACCCGAAAGGAGGGTGCGCGGCAATGAGCTTTGACGTAATTTGGGGAATCCTTCTGGCGGGGGTGCTTACCAATAACTATGCGATTTTGAATTGCTTAGGTACCGGCGCGGTGATAGCGGGGGACAGTTCCCCAAAAAAATCTTTGGCGCTGGGTCTGGAGACC
Organism: uncultured Eubacteriales bacterium; assembly: GCA_949740695.1. Taxonomy (GTDB): domain Bacteria; phylum Bacillota; class Clostridia; order Oscillospirales; family Butyricicoccaceae; genus UBA4644. The sequence goes on along the minus strand of CATJIY010000086.1, from coordinate 549 downwards.
ACGCTGGTGATGGTGATCAGCACGCTGATTGCCTGGCCTTTACAAAACTACCTGCTGAAAGATGTGGGTTATCTGCAAAATATGGCCTTTGTTATCATTATTTTGGCCAGCGCATGGGCGGTTTCTCAGGTGGCGGGCCTTTGGCGCAAGTCCATGGATCGGAACGCGTTTTACCAATTCGCCGTCAGCGGCGCTGTGCTGGGTCTTTGTTTGCAAAACGCCGGGCTGACCTATATGGAGGCCTTGATAACCGCTTTGGCGGTGGGGATTGGCTTTGCCTTGACCGCCGCGCTGTTTGCCAAGCTGCACAGCCGGATTGACCAGGACAGCGTTCCGGCGGCGTTTCGGGGGTTGCCCATTGACCTTTTGTGCGCCGGGATGATCGCTTTGGCCCTGCTGTCCTTTTAACCGGTCCCAGTTTCTAAAAATTCTTGTTTTGCGGCGTCGCGCTGGTTTCGGCTGGTGTGACGCCGCCCTTTTTCACAAAAAAAATCCCCCGCTGCAATGGCGGGGGCAGGATTTTTTAACGGAGCGGAGGCTGGCGCTAGC
>CATJIY010000085.1 GCA_949740695.1 uncultured Eubacteriales bacterium | reverse complement strand
CTTGATGAAGTGTTTTCAGCGCAGCTTTGTCCGAGCGGGACTACCGGTGAAATATTCTCAAGGCTTTAACCCTCATATTGAGATGTCTATCCTGGCGCCTCTTTCTACTGGATACGAAACAGTGTGCGACCTGTGTGATCTGGAGCTGACAGAGCTGTGTCCGCCAGAGGAATTTTTATCCCGGTTAAATCCTGTTTTGCCTCGCGGCTTAAAGGCGGCGGCTGCTGGGCCCGCGGAGCGGCTCCCGCGGGAGATTGGTTTTTTTGCTTATGAAATTATCTTGCCAGAGGGAGATCCAGAGGCCATGTCCGCCTTGTTTTCCCAGCCGGTAATGGTGGAAAAGCGGTCCAAGAGGGGCAGCCGTTTCGTGAATTTACAGGACTACATCTGGAAAATTGGTTTTTCTCTGGCAGAGGGAAAAAGTCTTTGTCAATGCGTGATAGCGGCGGGCAATGACCCTTTCAATCCTGTTTATCTTACGTTGGCATTGAAAAAGGCCGGAAGGATTCCAGAAGATGCCGCCGCAAGCTATCTTCGCACTGGAATTTTAGATCGGGAGGGGCAAAATTTTCAGGATTTTTAGTTGCAATTCCAAGAAAATTATGCTATGATAACAAACGTATATTACGGGTGGTCCTCTGCCGGAGATACGCCGCTCAAAAGGGAAAAGGCGTAGCGTGCAGAAACTCTCTTTTGTAGAGAAAAGGTGGCATGACCATCTAGGAACGAAAGGAAAAACAACCATGGATCTCATCAAGCATCTGACTGATGGGCAGCTGAAGGAAAATGCTGTCAATTTTAACGTGGGTGACACTGTTAAGGTGCATGCCCGCATCAAGGAAGGTTCCCGCGAACGTATTCAGGTCTTTGAGGGTACAGTTATCGCCAAAAAGCACGGCGGTATCCAGGAAACGGTTACGGTTCGCCGGGTATCCTATGGCGTCGGCGTAGAAAAGACCTTTCCGGTTCATTCCCCCAATGTGGAAAAGTTTGAGGTCATGAGAAAAGGTAAGGTCAGACGGGCCAAGTTGTATTATCTGCGCGACCGGGTGGGCAAGGCTGCCAAGGTTAAAGAGGACATCTAAGGCAGAGCTTGGCGTTCTTTCGGGGCGCGGGAAGCGCGTTTCCCCAAGCATCCGGAAACGTTTCTGTATTCACAACTGTGAAGGGCCGGGACTGGTACAGCCGGCGAGGCTGTACCGGCTTGGTAAAGTCTTTGTTCATCCGGCATCCCCGTCTGTGAATACATCCATCTGGCGGCAAGTATCTGAGGGACGGGCTTACTCGTCCCTTTTGTTTTTGGGCGGCGGTTTTGCCGGAGGCCAATCGAAAAGGAGCGGATGATTTTATGAGGGAAAAACAGCCTGGCCATCTCCGGATGGAGAAGCGTGAAAAGCCGGTTTCTACCTCTGCGGGAGAGGTCTTTTTTTGGGCGCAGGCGCTGGCTGTGGCATTGGTTGTGCTGGTGTTGGTAAACACTTTTGTTTTTCGACTGTCCGGCGTTCATGGTAATTCTATGAATCCTACGCTTCAAAATGGAGATCAATTGATTTTGCAGGTGTTGGGCTTTCAAGCCCAGCGAGGGGACATTGTAGTTTGTATCTCAGATACCTTTCAGCCGCGAGAAGCGTTGGTCAAGCGGGTTATCGGTCTGCCTGGCGATATGGTAGATATCGATCCAGACGGTTACTTGATACGCAATGGGGAAACGGTATATGAGCCGTATATCGCAGCGCTGATTGAATCGCAGAAGCGGGGGGACCAGATCTACCCGGTTACTGTTCAGCCGGGGCATGTGTTTGTCATGGGGGATAACCGCAATGGCAGCACTGACAGCCGCTGGATGACGGTGGGACAAATTCGAGAGGAGCAAATTATTGGAAAGGCAATCCTTCGACTGTGGCCTTTGACCCAGATTGGCGGTTTGTCATGAGCGTTAATTGGTATCCTGGACACATGGCAAAGACCCGCCGGGTTATGGAGTCCGATTTAAAACTGGTGGATCTGGTGTGCGAGGTTGTTGACGCTCGGATTCCGCAGGCGTCTCGAAACCCGGACCTAGACCGGCTGTGCCGGGGAAAACGGCGGATGCTGGTGCTCAATCGAGCCGATCAGGCGGAACCGGCTGCCACCGCGCGGTGGCAGGCTTTTTATCGCAAGCAGGGATTGTTGGTCATGGAGTCGGACAGTCAGAAGGGCGGTTTTTTTAAACCATTCTCCACTTGCGCCAAGGAAGCCTGCGCCGACCTGATTGCCAGGCAGGAGGCAAAAGGCCAGCAGGGCGGCGTCATCCATATGATGATTATGGGCGTTCCAAACGTGGGGAAAAGTTCTTTTATCAACCGGCTTTTGGGCAAAAAAGCGGCGGTAGCTGCGGATAAACCGGGTGTTACTCGGGGAAAACAGTGGTTTTCTTTGCCCGGGGGGTTTGCATTTATGGATACACCGGGTATGCTTTGGCCTAAAATTGAAGATGATCAAGTGGGTTATCTGCTGGCCTTTACCGGAACCATCCGGGATGAGATATTGGATCTGGAGGATTTGGCCTGCCGGTTGTTGATTCGTCTGGAGCAATATGCTCCCGGCGCGGTAGAAAACCGGTACGGAATCCCTAGCGGGCATCCGAAGGAGATTGCTCAGGCATATGATGTGTTAGGCGCATTGGCAAAGAAACGGGGTTTTTTGGCGGGACGGCAGGAATATGATACGCTACGAATGGCTCGGACTTTGCTGGAGGAATTTCGGGGAGGCAGACTGGGTCGGATTACGCTAGAGCTGCCAGAGGACTGAGCATGTATCAGTTGGAAAATCAATTGCGGGAGCAAGGTTTTTTCGCGGTATGCGGGCTAGACGAGGCGGGCTGCGGACCGCTGGCCGGGCCGGTATATGCGGCGGCAGTGGTTTTAAATCCGGAGGATGTTATTGACGGCCTGAACGATTCAAAAAAACTTTCGGAAAAGCGGAGGGAAGCTTTATATTCCCAAATTATCCATCGGGCTATTGCTTTTGGCATAGCCAAAGCTACTGCGGAGGAGGTGGACCAATGGAATATCCTCCAGGCTCGTCTGCTGGCTATGCGGCGGGCAGTGGAGCAATTGGATTTGCTTCCCGATTATTTGTTGATCGACGGCAACCGGGACCCCAAGGTGACAGGCGTACCTGGACAGACCATTGTGGGGGGAGACGGCAAATGCGCCTGTATTGCCGCTGCGTCTATTCTGGCAAAGGTCTCCCGAGATCGGGAGATGGTCCAATTAGACGGTTGCTATCCCCAATATCGGTTTTCACAGCACAAAGGCTATCCTACCAAACTTCATATAGAGTTGTTAAGAAAATATGGTCCTTGTCCTGAGCATCGTAAAACATTTTTGAAAAAGATTTTTCTGGAGGGATCCAGGTGAATACCATCAAGCGGGGCAGTGTTGGAGAGCGCTTGGCCGCCAACTATCTGGAGGAGCAAGGATATATTCTTTTGGAGCGGAATTTTCACTGCAGTTATGGAGAAATTGATTTAATTGCGTGTCAAAGGGAGATGGTGGTCTTTGT
>CATJIY010000084.1 GCA_949740695.1 uncultured Eubacteriales bacterium | reverse complement strand
TCCCATTGCCTGAGATGTTCGTTTGAAGCCGGCATGCCCCCAACTTATTCCTTCGGCCCCGCTCAAGGCGGATCTCCCGAAAGCATCATCCAAACTATATGGATATACAAGATAAGCATATCATTTTACCTTTATCTTATCAAAAATGAATCAAAGTACAAGAGGAAAGGACTGTATATAGAAATTTTCAATAAATAATGACTAACGTGGAGCAGAAGGCGGATAAAAACAACGGGGCAGGCTTCATGCCCGCCCCGCGCCAGGGAATGTTGGTGATGGATCAGGACTCTTCCTCAAAAGAAACCGCCGTCAAATCGTGCTCTACTTCATACCGGTAGTAACCCCGTTTACTGTCTTCCACCTCGCCTACTTGGTTATCATAGGGGTCCTGCCGCCAGAACCGGGACTGAGGCTGAAAATCAGCCTGGAATTCGTTGGCTGTTACCATTCGGTAAACGTCCAGATTGCCAAAGTAATGATTGTGCCGCAGCTGGCTGCCTGCCCGGTAGGCGCTGCCGCCAAAGGAGGGATCGGCAAACATCCAGCCGTAGGGCGCGGCATAAAACATGGCCCAGTCATGACAGCCAATGTTGCCCGGTTCGGCAACCAAGCCGCTTTGCCACTTGGCGGGGATGCCAGCGCAGCGGCACAATGTAATAAAAGCCAGAGCTTGAACGCCGCAATCTCCCCGCAAGGTCCGCAGGCAGGTATCTGCGATATCGGTAAGAACGAAATAATCAGGCACAAAGCTGTATTTTACCTGGGTGGTGATGTAGTGATAAAACCGGCGGGCTTTTTCAATCGGGTCAGTGACTCCTTGGGTCAGCTCTGCGCATAACGCTTTGATATAGGGCGTAAAAACGATATGGGGCGGAATTTCCTGGGTGTCAAAGTCGGGTTGTACTGGATCGGCCTGAACCTTGGACGGATCTACATAAGGAGCGGTATGCCGGTAAGAATATTCCACCCAGAAGGGATGGTTTTCAGTCATGGTCTCTTCCCAATAGATGGTGCGCTGGCCGGCGTCCTCGGGAGAGATTGAGGTAGGCTCGCTGGAAGTGGCAAGGACTTGGATGTCGCTCTGTTGTAGGCACTTTGCCGGCAGAGGAATCCATATGCGGTAGGTTTCTCCGGGGACGAAAGCTTTGTCCTTGATACGGATAGTATGCCGGTGAACAATTCGGGCGGACATGCTGCCTTTTTCCTGCATGATGGTTATCGCATGATTAAGCCGCTGAGAACGATCCATTTGCTCGTGACTCAATTTTTGAGAGTCCTGAGGCTCCTGGGGCAAGCGGGCGGCAATCTCGGATTCCTTATGCAGAGTCCCCAGGAACGAGTTGGTCAGATAGGGCTGACCGTCCACGTAGTGCCAAGTAGCCCGGCCATTGTCCATATAGTGTTCCAGTTCTTCCATGGTAAAATCGGGAATCTTCTCCTGCACGCGAGCCAACCCAGCTTCTTTGGTATAACGGAACTCCTTGGCAGTGCGGGCGATAATTTCCCGATGGGCTTCCAAATTGCGGCGCATACACTGGGGCAACTCCCCGGATAGACGCTGATCAATCAGACGGATGGCGTGGTCAAATTGTCCAGTTTCTTTCAAATGTTGAATATCCTCCGGCAGACCGATGCCGCTGGCGGAAAAGGCGTGGTTTTGATTCATAATGCAACCTCCTGATAATGTTAGGGTTTGTTGAAAAGGAAAACCTGCCGGGTTTTGGGCGAAACGCTGCCAGGTACAAGCGCAAAATGCAGAAAAGCCCAGGTATTGCTGGCGGTTTATTATGAGGAAAGACACCATTTGACTTTTCAAACAAGCGTTAAAAACCGATTTGTGACAATTTATTTTCACCAGCGGGTCATGGGTTATCCTCCTGAGGTCGCTGGGTAAAGATTACCCGTTCCAGGTGGGCGTCGTAGGTTCCGCCGGCAAACAGGTCGTCCAGCCAAGCGTCATAAGCCACGCCGGCAATTTGGGCGTTTTCGTCGCTGTAAACCGTATCGGTTTGGCTTACATAATACATAATGTGATAGCCATAATCGGTTTCCACGATGCCGGCGTCTCCTGGCTGGCGGCTTTCATCAAAGCACCAGTCGTTGAAGGTGGAGACCATTTGGCCGGGATAGACTTCTTCGTATAACCCGCCGCTTTCCTGAGAGCCGGGATCCTGATTGTGCTCCAGAGCTAGAAGGGAGAAATGTTCTTCTGTGGGTTCCTCTTGCCAAAGCCGGTAGATTTCCTCCGCTTTGGCTTTGGCGGTAGCCATGGCGGTTTCAGTCTGTTCGCCTTCCGGCTGGATCAGGATGTGCCGTACGTTTACGTTGTGGACCACTTTGCCTGCCGGATCATAGTTTTCATCATACAGCCGCTGATAGACCGATTGAGCGTAGCTATGGGCCAAATTGGACTGCTGTTGATAATCCAGATAGCTTTCCAAATCTGAACTGGGATCAAACAGGTGCTGGAGATAGGCGCTTTCATCGGCGTAACCGCCTTCTTTCGTTCGAGCTTTCAGCGCATTTGTAGACTCTTCTAGGGCGGTTTGTTCTTCTTGAGAGAGTGTATGGCCTTCCTGCTCGGCGGCGCGGCACAACATCTGGGTCTGGAACCAGGAGTCGGCCGCCATGGCGGCAATATATTCATTCCAATTTTGGGTTTCAGTGGCTTGCTGTTGGTCAAATGGTTTGGAGAAGTCTAAGTAGGACATTAAATAACTGCCGTAATAGTCAAAAAGGGAGTAAAAGCTGTCCCAATAATAATATAAAAAGATCTGATTGGAGAGAACTTCATCTCCAAAGACGGCGATTTCGTCATTCGCACCGGCTACGTCTTTTCCAGCGGCGCCAGTATTTTCCGCAGGGAAGGAAACCGGCTGAAGGCCGTCGCTGAAAGACGATGGGTTTCCGGCGGGATCATCCAGCGTATGATCTTGATTCACCAGCCGGTTGGGATAGTGTGCTTCCGGGTGCTGATAGATGTGGACGCAACCCCATGCCAGCAGCGCCAGCAGGGCAAAAAAGAAAACCAGCAGTCCGGCGTCCCGCCAGCGGCCGGGATGGGCGGATTTTCCAGCCGTTGGCGGCAACTCCCGCACCTTTTCCGGCGGTTCGGTATGATAGATGCAATTCAAATCAGATCACTCCTCTCTTAGAATCATAGCATAAAAGCCCTTAAATTTCAAGCAGCCTCTGAATTGGGATGGGCCGAATCCTTGTAGGGTCAGAAGGTGAGACGCATCTGATTCCACACTTCTCCACCATGGGTGGATTTCTTGGTAACCCCCTCGCTGACAAAACCAAATTTGGAATAATAGTTCACCAAATAATCCTTGCAAGTAAGGACAAGGCCGGCGCGGCCCTGTTCTTTGGCGGTTTGTATTGCCTGGCGGAGCAGCTGGCCGGCATATCCGTGCTGCCGGTAGTCTGGCACGGTAACCACCCCAAAAATCATTTGCCACCGGCCGGCTTCATTGTGCAGCTCCGCTTTGGCGTACATTTCATCGGTAAGATCGGGTTCATCCGTCACAAAGCCATCTACAAAAGCGATCAGTCTATCCCGGTCAAACATCAACCAAAAATGATCTCGATAATGAGTCAGCCTTTCAGCGAATTCCGCTCTGGTCGCCGCTTCCGCCAAAGGAAAGCTCTCTGCTTCCGCTAAGGTAATGGCATCCAAATCTTCCATTGTCGCAGTTCTTATCAACATATCGATTCCTCCGAAAAGCTTGATTTGCTTGGATTGTATCACAAAATTGGTTTGGCATCAACTGGATGTTTCAAATTGCTGGAAAATTTTTCTGGCATTTTTGCAATCTGACCGGATATATATTTCCAAAACTGGCTATTTTCATTAGGTCAGTTTCGCGCTATGATAAAATCAATGGGGAAAAGCGCCGCCGGAAGCCCGGAAAGAATTTGCCGCTTTTCCAGAAGATTGGAGGTTCTTTATGAAAGGCAAATCCATTTCCACCATAAAATTGGTGACGATCGCCACGATGGCCGCCATTATCTGTGTGGTGACCTTTTTCCGGTTTCCGTTGCTGGGGACCAAGGTGCATCTGGCCAACGCTATGTGCCTGTTGGCAGGATTGTTGCTAGGAGGCGTTCCCGGTGGAATCGCAGCTGGTCTTGGCTCGGGCATTTATGATGTGATGTACGGCTATGACATCATTCAGGTGGGGATCACATTTGCGTCCAAGTTTTTGATGGCCTATGTGTGTTACGCCATTGCCTTTTCCGGCAAACGAGAGGGGAAACATCATGGCTGCAACGTTCTGGCTTGCGTGGTGGGAGCGTTGACCTATGTGGGACTGTACATGCTGAAAACTTTTATTTACCAGAAATTTGTCTATGGCTATCCTATGGAAACTGCCTGGGTGACCATGGGATCTAAGCTGCCCGGCTCGTTGATTAACGCGGTGGCGGCCATGGTAGTGGCGCCGGTTTTGTATACCGCTCTCCGGCCTGCCCTGGAGCGGTCGGGATTTTTAAACAAATTGAAATAGTCATACCTCTCTTAAATTAAAGATAAAAAAGAACCGGTACCGGGGGATTGCCCTACGGTCCGGTTCTTTTTTATTTTAGCGCGGTCCGGCTTCTTCTGCCGGACGCACTGGAATCCATACCTCAAAGGTCATAGCTTCTGAGCCGGCTGAATGATAGACCTCCAGATCTGGTCCTTGGGCATATTCATAGCCCGAGGTAGGCAACCATTCGGTGACAATCCGCTGTTCCAATTGCTGGATGTCCTGCGGCCCGCCGGCGCCGGGGAAAACCGCCCAGGTATTTTTTGGAACCTGAAAGCGCTCTAGATGTTCCGGATGCTGGGTGCTGGCGACGGCGATGTAATATCGCCAATCTTTCTGGAGGTCGCCGCAGGCCGCTACGCCTAAAATCCCTTTAAAAGAGGTGTCCATCAGTTCAATCAACTGGGGCAGCAGTCCCTGGGCTGCGGCTGTCTGCCATAGCTGGGGAATTACCGAGAAATTTTCTTCCAGATTGTGGGACATGGGGCAGGAGATGCCGGTTACAAAAAAGCTGTCTTTGATTTCGATGCGATATTCCATAGGTTCCACTCCTTTGACGACCAATTGAAACCGAAGGGGCGGCAGGAAACGAAGAGAGACGCCTGGTTGCTTTAGGGCGGAAGGCGCCGCGCCATGCACTGCCTGAAAAGCCCGGTTAAATGCGGTGGGGGATTGGTAACCATACTTCAGCGATACGTCCAGCACGCGCTGACCCTGCTGCAAATCAGCCGCCGCCCGGCTCATTCGCCTGCGGCGCAGGTATTCGCTGAGAGACATTCCTGCTAGATAGGTAAAAATTCGTTGAAAATGGTAAGCCGAGCAGCCAGAGATGACGGCTAGATCCTCCGGACGGATTTCCTGATCCAGGTTGGCCTCAATATAGTCTAGGGCGTCATTAAAGCGCTGAATCCATTCCATGTGCGATTCCTCCAATTCCATGGTTCGGGTTATACTGGAAAAAGCGAGCCTGTTGGCTGGGCGGCAGCGTCCTGCCAGCGGGAACCATTATTCCAGTGAACCTTAGTATAGAGCAAATCCGGCGGGTTGTCCTCTCTTTTTTCGGCTGGGAAAAGAGAGCCGACGGGTTGTTTATCAGTTTAGCACAACGAGCTGCGATTGTAAAGATTCTCCAAAGCGCAGGTGCTCTTCATCTGTGGGCAACAAACCGGAGATATCCGCCGCAAGTAGAGCAGATTAAACGAAAGATTGTCGGACTTTTCAACATTTTTTGATTTTTTGACAAAGTAGGAACTACAGAGCCTCACACCTTTTTTCTGGTTCCTTTAGGCTATAAAGTAAGAAGGAGGTGAAATCATGAGGTGTAAATTTAATGGGGAAGCTTTCCATTCGGTTCGCAAGTCGAAAAAATGTTCTCAGGCGTCTATCGCGGAATCAGCCGGTACATCTATTCGCTATGTGGGCGCGCTGGAACGGGGAGAAAAGACGAATCCCTCGGCGGATATGGTTTCCCGTTTCAGCATGGTGTTGGAGGTCCCGGTAGAAAATCTGATGACGACTTCTGACGAAGAATGAATCCCTCCAGTCCGCCCCCGAAAGCGCCTCAAGCCCTTCCGCAAGTTTCCATTCCCCGATTTATCTGGATGCTGATTCGATTCCGTATTCCCATGCCGGTGACCGAGAGGATGATTTTTTCCGGCGCTGGGTTTTATGTCTGCCCAGGCTGCGGGATCACGATGGAACGGGAGTTTGTGAATTTTTGCGATCGATGCGGCCAGCGGTTGGATTGGCGGGGCTACAAAAAAGCAAAGGTGGTTGAGCCTGGTCCTCGGATAAATAGAAGTATAACTTTTTAAAGGCGAAGAGATCGCCAATCACACAAAATATCAATTGAACGTGAAAAAAGCATTTTAATTTGGCGTAAAGACGCTAGAAACCCAAGGGTTTCAGCCTGGTTTTTTGTTTTGCGGCAGGGTGAGCGTAGGCGCAGGCCAACAGAGAAACAGGATCAAATAGATTCCGGCAGACCGCAGGCGGCGTATTTCCATCGCCTGCGGTGTTTGGCTCTAAAAAAAGAAATTCAGGCTTTCTGCCTGGATTTTCCAAGGAAAACCGATGCCTCATTGGAATCCTGCGGAAAAAACGGGAATACTACCTCTTGCAGAAGAAAAAATTCCAACGGAGGTAAGGATAGATGAAAGCAACTGGTATCGTTCGCCGCATTGACGATCTGGGCCGGGTGGTAATCCCCAAGGAGATTCGCAGGACGCTGAAAATCCGCGAGGGCGAGCCCATGGAGATTTTTACAGAATCCGGCGGCAGCGTCATCTTTAAAAAATATTCCCCTGCCGGAGAGCAGAGTCAGACAGCCGTTAATCTGTGCGAAGCGCTTTACCGCACTTGCGCTCGGCCAGTGGTTATTTGCGATCGGGATAGCGTGATTGCCGCCAGCGGCGCGTTGCGCCGGGAATTGGACGGACGGGCAATCGCTCCTGAGTTGGACGCCGCCATGCAGTCGAGGCAGGTGCAGCAAAGCCAGCGGGGGATCCCGGTTTCTCCCGGCGTTCCCGGCGCTGAGGCGGCCATGGTGGCTCCGGTAATCACCGGCGGAGATTTGTGTGGCTGCGTGGCCTTGTTGGGGACGGATACGCCGGTGAGTGAGAGCGATGGAAAGCTGCTCCAGGCAGCGGCCTTGTTTTTTTCCCGTCAAATGGAGGGCTAAGGGTTCCTTTTCCATTGCGGGAAGCCAGGGCGCTGAAAAACTGGGTAGATCAGCGGGGAATCCTGGGAAAATAAAAACCGCCTCTTGCATTGCAGGGGGAAAAGGTGTATGATAAAAAACAATTAAAAAGCCAAGAAGCTGGTTTTTTGACAGAAACTTAAAAAACAGGGGGATAAGGCCCATGGCATGGATCGCGCTTCGCTATCGAGGAGAGGAATATACCGCCCGGGATCTAATTGAAATTTCCAAGCGCTTTTTGGAGGGCAGCGGAAATACCTTCCAAAACTATGAGATCTATGACGATTGTGATATGCTAATGATCTGCGGCGTGGATAGTCAGGGTCAGGACACCTGCTGCGAACTCTCTTTGGATGAGCTGCCTCGCTACCGGCAGCAGCCGCCCACCGTTTGCTGAGGGCGTTTTCCGCTGGGCTGGCCGCCTTTTATTAAGATTTCCCGGAGAAAGCCGGAAAAACAGGTACTTTTCCGGGAAAATCCCTTGCAATTTTTTTGGCGGGGTGTTATACTACTGCTGTAAGTTAGGTTAGTAGAAGGTGAAGAGTGGGCTTCGGTCCACTCTTCTTTATTGAAAATCTGTAATCTCGGTTTGTTTTCGTCAACCGGCGGGAAGAGAACTGTGGTTGCAGGCGTGAAACGAGGAAAGGCGGCGGCTATGACCAATCGCGAGCTGACAGCCCGGGTAAGCGCCCTGGTTCAACCCCTGTGCCAGGAAGCAGACGTCTCGCTGTGGGACGTTACTTTTGAAAAAGAGGGCCGGCAGCATGTGCTGACGGTCTACATCGACCGGCCGGAGGGGGTTTCTATAACCCATTGCGAGCAGGTTTCCCGAGGGCTGGATCCCCTGCTGGACAGTGGGGAGTTTGACAGCCTTCCGCCTTATACCCTTTCGGTGTCGTCAGCGGGACTGGAACGGCCCCTGATCCGCCCGGAGCACTTCCGTTGGGGAGAGGGTAAACTGGTTCGACTGAGTTTTTATAAGGCGTTGGATGGCGCGGACAGCCGCACCGGCCGGCTCATTTCTAACGACGGGGTGCAGATTACTCTTCAAGAAGGGGAGCAGGTTTGTCGCTATCCTATGGCCAGCGTGGCTCGGGTAAGACTTTGTTTGGAACAGACGTAAAGGAAGCCGGTTTCCGCCAGAGCGTGGTTTCGGCCGGTTTCCTTAGAAGAGACGGTAAGACATAAAAATGAACGATAATTGGCTTCCCCTGCGAGGGAAGCGCAAGGAGGAAGCAACCATGGCAAGCGAGATCATCAAGGCGCTGGAAGACCTGGAGAAAGAGAAGGGCATCCAAAAAAGCTATATGCTGGACCGGATATCCCAGGCTCTGGTGGCCGCCTACAAGGCGCTTTATAAGCGGGATCCTCAAAGCGCCCAAACCGACAATGTGTTTGTCCAAATTGACGAGGAAACTGGTGCGATCACCATGCATGCGGTCAAAACAGTGGTGGAGGAAGTGTTCAATCCTTCCGCCGAAATGACGGTGGAGGAGGCCCAGGCTTATGCGCCCGATCCCCAGTTGGGGGATGAGATTCGGGTGGAGGTTCAAACCCGGGATTTTGGTCGGATTGCTACCTCTACCGCCAAACAGGTTATTATTCAGGGCATTCGAGAAGCTGAACGGGGCATGATTGCCGATGAATATTCGAATAAGGAACACGAGGTTCTTACTGCCCTGGTTACCCGGGTGAATCCCCGTTATGGCAGCGCTATCGTGGAACTTTCCGGCAGCCGGGAACGGACCGAGGCGGTGTTGTCTCCCCAAGAGCAGATTCCGGGAGAGGTTATCCAGGAGGGCGATCATATTCGGGTTTATGTATCCGAGGTTCGCCGGGGCGGAAAAGGCCCGCAGATTATGTTATCCCGTACGCACCCGGGCCTGGTACGCCGCCTTTTTGAGTTGGAAGTGCCAGAAATCGCTCAAGGCTCGGTGGCGATTCAATCCATGGCGCGGGAAGCTGGCAGCCGTACCAAGATCGCCGTCTCGGCCGCTGAGGAAAATATTGATCCTATCGGCGCTTGCGTAGGCCCTCGGGGCGCCCGGGTGGCCGCCATTGTCAAAGAGTTGCGGGGAGAAAAAATTGACATTATTAAATATAGCGAGGACCCGGTGCAATTTGTGGCCGAAGCCCTTTCGCCTTCCGACGTATTGTCAGTGCAGATGAAGGAGGACGGTCATTCCTGTACGGTGATTGTTCCGGACGACCAACTGAGTCTTGCCATCGGCAAGGAGGGGCAAAACGCCCGTTTAGCCGCCAAACTCACCGGGTTTAAGATCGACATCAAGCCCGAATCTCAGGCGGGCGAACAGTAAGATCGGGTTTGTGAATCAAAGGAGGTGGCTCTTATGCCGAAGAAAATACCCATCCGTCAGTGCGTGGCCTGCCGGGAACATCGGGAAAAGCCCCAGTTGGCCCGAGTGGTCCGCACGCCTGACGGGCAGGTGCTCTATGACGCCCGGGGAAAGGTATCCGGCCGGGGGGCATACCTCTGCCGCAGCCAGGCTTGTTTGGACAAAGCGGTAAAAAGCCGGGCCATTGCCCGGGCGCTGGAGATCGAGATTACGTCAGCGCTTTATGACCAGCTGGCCCAACAGATGAAGGAGGCTGAGGGACAATGAATCCGACCATATTACCCTTTTTGGGCTTAATGCGCCGGGCGGGCGCTCTGGCGGTAGGCGCGGAAAGTGCGTTTGACGCCGCTCGAGAAAAGAAGCTTCCGCTGCTGGCCCTGGCCAATGACGCGGGGGAAAATACCCGCTCCGCCATGGCTAACGCCGCTAATTTGGCGGAAGGGCCGCTGATTACTCTTCCTTGCGCTAAGTCGGAGCTTGGCAGGGCGCTGGGCGTGGGGGAATGCGCCGCTTTGGCGGTGCTGGACACCGGATTTGCCTTGGCGCTTTGTAAAAAGCTTCTTTTGGACGAAGAGACCGGGCTGATGGAGGCTCGTTTGGCCCGAGAAAAGAAACGAAAAGCAAAAAAAATGAGAAAGAAAACGCCTCCGTCCGCCCAGTATCGGGGGCAAACCGGCGGAGCGGCAGCCCGCATCGCGGAAAAGCGCGCCTGTGGCCGGCGCGCCGGACAGGATTCTGAAAGGGCCAATCCAAGGCCAAGCCACCGCCCGCAAGGGAACAAGCGGCGCGTCACCGGAAAAAGGGGGAACTAAGTTATGGTAAACAACAAACGGAAAATTGCCGACCTGGCAAAAGATTTCGATCTGCCCAGCAAGGACGTCTGCGCGGCGCTGGCTCAGATGGGCCGCACCTATAAGCCGTCTCAGAGCGTTTCATCCCAGGAGATCGGGATGCTGCTGGACTATTTGACCCAGAAGCACCAAGTGTCCAGTCTGGAGGAAATTTTTGCCCCGGCGGCTCAAGCCGCTCAGCAGCGCCGGCAAAACGCTGAAAGCCGGATCAAGCAGCAGCAGGAGGAAGCCGCCGCTCGGATTCGCGCTGAGGAAAAAGCCAAGGAGGACCTGATCCGGGCCAACCAGAGGGACAAGGAGGCAAAACAGGAAAAGGCTGCCCAATCCAGACCGGAAAAGCAGCCGGAAAAAGCCAAAGCCCAGCAGCCTGCCCGCCAGCCGGTCAAAGCCCGGGAAAAAGGTCAGACTTTGCAATATACGCCCCCAGAGAAGCAAGAAAAATCCGCTGCCGCCGGCCAGCCCTCCTCCAAGGTACATTATGTGGATACCCGAGGAAACAGCGTTAACATCGCCAAATACGACGAGCGGCTGGATACCCTGGTTCCCCAGCAGGCGGGGCGGTTCGGCTCTCAGCAGAATAAACAGAAGCTGGTGAAAAAGGACCAGCGGGGCCGTTCCTTTGGCAATAAGCGCCGCCAGGAAGAACAAGAAAAGATGCGCCGCTTAGAGCAGCAAGCCCAGATTAAAAAAGTGCCGTTAAAAGTATTGATCCCAGAAGAAATCGCCGTGGGCGAGCTGGCTCTCCGGCTGAAAAAGACAGCCGCCGAGGTTATTAAGCAACTGATGAAGCTAGGCGTTATGGCCTCTGTATCCCAGAGCGTAGATTATGAAACCGCTTCGCTGGTGGCTATGGAGTTGGGCGCTGTTCCGGAAAAAGAAGTGGTTATTACCATTGAGGAACGGCTTTTTGACGAACACGAGGATGAAGCCGCCGATTTGGCTCCTCGGGCGCCGGTGGTAGTGGTCATGGGTCACGTGGACCATGGCAAGACCAGCTTGCTGGACGCTATCCGCAAGACCAACGTCACCGCCGGAGAGGCCGGCGGCATTACCCAGCACATTGGCGCTTACCGGGTGACCCTGGGCGGACGGGAAATCACCTTCCTGGACACCCCTGGACACGCCGCTTTTACCTCTATGCGGGCCAGAGGCGCGCAGATTACCGACGTGGCGATTTTGGTGGTGGCCGCTGACGACGGCATCATGCCCCAAACGATTGAAGCGATAGACCATGCCAAAGCCGCAGAGGTGCCTTTGATTGTGGCGGTTAATAAGATTGATAAACCGGGCGCCAATCCCGACCGGGTACTCCAGCAGCTTACTGAGCATGAGCTGGTGCCCGAGGAATGGGGCGGCTCAACCATTGTTTGCCGCATTTCCGCCAAACAGGGAGACGGTATTGAAAACTTGTTGGAAATGGTGTTGCTCACTGCCGATATGCAAGAGCTGAAAGCCAACCCCAACCGTTTGGCGAAAGGCACGGTAATTGAAGCCAAATTGGATCGAGGCCGGGGGCCGGTGACTACCGTTTTGGTGCAGAACGGCACGTTAAAAGCGGGAGATGTGGTGATTGCCGGCACTGCCGTCGGTCGGGTTCGGGCTATGACCGACGAAAAAGGCCGTAAGATGGATTTCGCCGGTCCTTCGGTTCCAGTGGAGATTGTGGGTTTGGCTGAAGTGCCGGGCGCGGGCGATTTGTTCTATGCGGTAGAAGATGAGCGCATGGCCCGCACTTTAGCGGAAAAGCGGAAGTTTGAGGAGAAGGAAAAACAGGCCGCTGCCGTTCAGAAGGTGACGCTGGAAAACTTGTTTTCTTCTATTGAGCAAGGCAGCATGAAAGATCTGAATATCATTGTCAAAGCCGATGTGCAAGGGTCTGCCGAAGCGGTTCGCGCTTCGCTGGAAAAGCTCTCTAACGAGGAAGTCCGGGTCCGGGTGATCCACAGCGGCGTCGGCGGGGTAAACAGTTCGGATATTATGTTGGCTGAAGCCAGCAACGCTATCGTGGTGGGCTTTAACGTCCGGCCTGAGGCGGGCGTGGCTGAGACAGCCGCTCAGGCCCATGTGGACGTGCGGCTTTATCGCATCATTTATGACTGCCTGGAAGAGATCGAACAGGCTATGCGGGGCATGCTGGCGCCTACTTTCAAAGAAGTGGTGCTGGGCCATGCCGAGGTGCGTCAAACTTTCAAGGTCAGCGGTGTGGGAACCATCGCAGGCTGTTATGTGCAGGACGGCAAAATGCAACGCAACGAAAAGGTGCGTATCGTCCGGGATAGCATCGTCATCCATGAAGGCGATCTCTCTAGCCTCAAACGGTTTAAGGACGACGCCAAAGAGGTAGCCGCCGGTTTTGAGTGCGGTATGAGCTTTGATAAGTTCAATGATGTGAAGGTGGGAGATATCGTGGAGGCATTTGTTATGGAGGAAGTTAAAAGATAACGGTTTCTCTGGTTCAAAAGGAGTGGGAAGGATCGGGCGACATGTTCTTGCTAAGAATAAGGGCGGGCGGCCCCAGTAAAAAAGCGCAAGATATTGCTCTGAACAGTTCACGACGCCAGTCCGAACTCCCATTCCTTTTTTAGAAAAGCCAAAAGCCTTTTTCGAAAAAGGAGGTACGCTATGCCCTATAATTCCAACCGTGTGGAACGCATTAGCGAGGAAGTCACCCGAGAGTTGGCCGGATTGCTCCGGGAAGTAAAAGATCCACGCATCTCCCAGGTAATGGTTTCTGTGGTGCGCAGTCAGGTCACCAACGATATGCGGTGGTGCAAAGTTTATCTCAGCGTTTTGGGAGATTATAATCAGAAGGAATTGAAGCAAGGACTGAAGTCTTGTTCCGGTTTTTTACGGAGAGAGCTGGCTCACCGGCTGCGGTTGCGTTATACCCCTGAGCTGGTGTTTGTGCTGGACGATTCCATTGCGCATGGGGCTCATATCGCCGCTGTTTTAAATACACTGGACATTCCGGAGGGCGATGGCGACGCCCCTGCTGGAGAGGGGGAGTGATCACCATGGCTGAAACCATTGATCTGCTTACTGCTGCCCGGCGGCTTACCGCCGCCGAGGGAGTGCTTTTACTGACCCATCGCCGCCCGGACGGGGATACGGTGGGAAGCGCCGCCGCCCTTTGCCGAGGTTTGCGGCGGTTGGGGAAGGCGGCGTGGGTATTTCCCAATGAGGATTTGACTCCCCGGTTAGCTTTCTTGCTGGAGGATTTGCTGGCTCCGCCGGCGGCGCAATATGATTTGGTGGCCGCAGTGGATTTGGCGGATATCCCATTACTAACGACTTCGGCGGCTCAATTTGCGAAAAAAGTCGATCTTTGTTTGGATCATCACCCTTCCAATACCGGTTATGCCGCCGAGTTGCTGCTTTATCCCAAGGCTGCGGCTACCGGAGAGGTAATTTATCAACTGTTGCGGCTATTGGGGGTCAGTTTTGATCTGAAAATCTGGGAGGCGCTTTATATTGCGGTTGCTACCGATACCGGCTGTTTTCGTTTTTCGAATACTACGCCGTTGTCTCATCGAATTGCCGCCGAGGCGCTGGAGGCAGGATTAGATTTTCATCCCCACAATCGCACTTTTTTTGAAAAGAAAAGTAAGACGCGCTTCTTAATTGAGAAGCGAATGTTGGATGCTATGACCTTTTCTTCAGATGGGCGGATTGCCGCCGCTTGGATAGAACGGGATTGGCTGAAGGAAATTGGGGCTACTGACGACGATTTGGATAACCTTTCCACACTGACCATGACCATTGACGGGGTAGATTGCGGGATCATTCTTACGCAGGAAAAGACCTCTTCCGATTATAAGGTTTCGGTGCGTACCCATATGCCTGCCGACGCCAGCCGGGTGTGCCGGGAGTTCGGTGGAGGCGGCCATCCTCGCGCGGCGGGCTGTACAGTGTCCGGCCCAGGGAAACAGGCGATGGAGAAATTGATGGCCGCTGCCCAGGGGGAGCTTGCCCGATGTTGAATGGGGTTTTGTTGCTGGATAAGCCCCAAGGATTTACTTCGCATGACGGGGTGGCCAAGCTTCGAGGTATCCTCCGGCAGAAAAAAATTGGCCATGCTGGGACGCTGGACCCTATGGCCACCGGCCTTTTGGTGGTGTTGCTGGGCAACGCCACTCGGGCCAGCGACCACGCCGGCGGTCAGGACAAAGAATATTTGGCGCGATTGCGGCTGGGTCAGACTACCGACACCCAGGATATTACTGGACAAACGTTGGAAATCCGTCCAGCCGCCAGCCGTGGGGAATTGGAAGCGATTTTGCCGCGGTTTACTGGCCGGCAGCTTCAGTTGCCGCCTATGTATTCGGCGGTACAGGTAGCGGGAAAACGATTGTATGATCTAGCCCGTCAGGGCAAGGAGATAGAGCGTCAGCCGCGGCCAGTAATGATTCGGGCGCTGGAGCTGCTGCCGTCTGGAGCAGGAGCCGGTCCAGCGGATTATGATCTGCGGGTGGTGTGTTCCAAGGGAACCTATGTCCGCACTTTGGCTCACGATATTGGCCAGGCTTTGGGCTGCGGTGGTTGTCTTGCCGCTTTGCGCCGGACTGCTAGCGGGCGGTTTTCTTTGGAGGAGAGCTTGACTTTCGATCAGATTACTGGGCTACAAGCGGAAAACGCTTTGTCTGGGCGATTGTTTCCAACCGATTGGGTCTATGCCGATCTGTCTGCCGTTATTTTAAATTTAGCAGGAGCGGTTCGGGCGGGGCATGGTGCGTTTTTAACCGCTGAACATCTGGCCTCCGGCCAGATACCCCCAGAGGGTAGCCTTTGCCGGGTATATGACGCTCAGGGGCGGTTTTGTCAAATTGGCCGGAGCGGCCTGTTGGAGCGGGGCGGTCAAGCAATTTTTTGTAAGACAAACTTTCTATCATAGTGTGAGGAGCAGATTGGAATGGAACAGGGGAAAGTGCTGGCCCTGGGGTTTTTTGACGGTGTGCACCGAGGCCACCAGGCTATTTTACATACTGCCGCCCAGCTGGCTTGGGAAAAAGGCATGGAGCCTGCGGCGGTGACCTTTGAGCGTCATCCTCGGGCCTTTGTGCTGGGGCGCGCTCCCGATCTTATCAGTACCTTTGCCCGTCGCGTCGCTCTGTTGCAGGAAAACGGCGCAAAGTTGGTGATTGCTCTGCCCTTTGACCGGCGAATGGCTGAGACCACGCCAGAGGATTTTGGCAGGATGCTGATAGAGCGCTACCAATGCGCCGCAGTGGTTTGCGGAGAGAATTTCCGCTTTGGGAAAAACGCCGCTGGAACGCCTCAGTCCTTGGCAGCTTTGGGATTGGAAACTCATGTGGTCCCGCCGGTAACTCAGAATGGGAAGATTGTTTCTTCCACTTATATCCGAAACTGCGTGCGGGAGGGGGATCCCGTCTTGGCCGCCCAGATGTTGGGCCGGCCTTTTTCCCTGGAAGGTCCTATTGTGGGCGGGTTTCAGAGAGGACGCACCTTGGGATATCCCACGGTAAATCTTTGCCCGGAAGATGGGATTTTGCTGCCCCGCCGGGGGGTCTACGCCACCAGCGTGACGGTAGCGGAGGGAACGTTTCCCGCAGTGACCAATGTGGGTACCCGGCCCACTTTTTCTGACGCTGATATTGTCAGTGTGGAAAGCTATTTGTTGAATTTTTCCGGCGATCTTTACGGGGAGACCGCCCAGGCGGCTTTTTTACGGTATCTGCGTCCCGAGCGCAGTTTTTCCGATGGACAGGCCCTGCGGGAGCAAATTTCTCGGGACATCCGACAAGCGCTGGCGTTGGATGGTTCGGGGGAGACTCCAGCCAATCCTTAAAAGGGTCAAAGATTTTCGGAAGAGCGCCAACCCATTCCCAACCAAAGGAGGTTTTCCATGAGCAAGATTCACGACCTGTGGGCGTCGTTTCAGATTTTTTCCAGTAATTTTACCGCCAGCTATGGCAGCCTGTTTAATTGGGTGTTAGCGGTGGTGGTGCTGGCTGTCTTGATTTTTATTCTGGCCCGGGCTGGGCTGGCGGGAAGAAAGGGATTGCGGGGCGCCTCTCCCATGGCGGGGGAGCCGCCCCATCCGGTGCTGACCCAACGGGCGGCAGAGAGCCTTTCCACTGCGATTCGTTATCCTACTGTCACAGGAAATCAGTCGGCCTTGCGGGACTTTCAGCGATATCTTTGCCGCCGGTATCCTCGGGTAATGGCGGTGATGGACTGCGCGTGTTTGCCCGATGGCAGCATGCTTCTTCGATGGAAAGCGCCTCAATCTCAGTTGGATCCGGTGATGCTGTGCGCGCATTTGGATGTGGTGCCCGGCGGAGAGGGGTGGACAGTGTGTAAACCTTTTGACGGCCTGCGGCTGGAGGGACGTATTTACGGTCGGGGCGCGGTGGACTGCAAAGGCGTGGTCATTGCCATGCTGGAGGCAGCGGAAAGCTTGATTGCCGAAGGGCATAACCCCAAGCGGGAGCTGTTTTTTGCTTTTGGCGCGGACGAAGAGACCGGCGGACACGTGGGCGCCCAACAGATGGCACGCATTTTGGAGCGTCAAGGCATGAAATTTGATCTGGTGCTGGATGAAGGCGGCACCATTCAGGATACCCAGCGGGAGGGTCGGCGGTATGCCGCGGCAGTGGTCTGCATGGGAGAAAAACGCCAGTGTAACTACCGGATTACCGCTGTTTGCCCTAGCGGGCATACCAGCCAGCCCCGGCGGACCACTGCTTTGGGGGTGCTCAGCGAAGCCCTTTGCCGGGTGGAAAGCGCCCAGCCCCGTATTCGCGTGATTCCGCTGGTGCGCAAATATTTGGACGGCGCGGTGGCTAGCTTCCCCTTTGGCAAACGGTTGGCCCTGACAAACCGGTTCATTTTTCGTTTGGTGCGGCGGCGGATTTTTCGGAAAGATCCGGAGCTGATGGCGCTGCTCCGCACCACAGTGGTTCCCGTCTGTATGGACGGCAGCTTTGAGGCGGCGAATATGCTCCCGGCCAGTACTACGGCCACGCTGAACGCCCGGCTGCTCCCCGGCGATACGCCGCAAAAGATTCTGGAAGAGCTTCAAGGATTGCTGGCCGATTTGCCGTTGGAGGTGGAGTTGGTTAGCGAGGGAGAAGAAAGCTTCATCACTTCGGAAAAGCAGCCTTTGTACCGTCAACTGCGGGAGGTGCTTCAGGAGCGGTATCCTCAGCTGCCCTGTATCCCCAGCTTGATGTCCTCCTCAGGAGACGCCCGGCATTATTCCAATATGAGCGATTGTGTTCTGCGGTTTTCGCCTTTGGTTACCGGGGAAGAGGCTGGCTGCGGCGGCCATGCCGCCGATGAATTTCTTTCAGAGCAGTCTTTAGGGGTGGCGGTGGAATTTTACCGCCATCTGATGCGTAAGCTATGAGGGGAAAACGCCGCCCGGTCGGCGGCTTTTCCAGCTTTTTTCGGCTGCTGCTAGCCGGTGTTTTATTGCTGTTGTTGGCCTATGGCCTGCGAGATGGACAGGTTTTGCAAAAACTGGAGGAACAGTTTTTGCCTGGAGATCCGGGTCCTGGACTGGCGCTCCATATGATTGACGTGGGGCAAGGTCAGGCGTTGCTGCTCACTTGCGGCGGCAGCGCTATGATGGTGGACGCCGGTCTTTCTGGTCCGGCGGAGAATATGATTGATTATATACAGGCCCAAGGGGTGCGGCGGCTGGAGTATCTTTTTATTACCCATCCCCATGCAGATCATTGCGGCGGCGCTAAAAAGTTGTTGGCAGCGATTTCTACCGATACTTTGGCGGTGCCGGATTATTTTTCAGAAGAAG
>CATJIY010000083.1 GCA_949740695.1 uncultured Eubacteriales bacterium | reverse complement strand
TGGCGGGCAAGGTGTGGACGAGCGGTATACAGAGGCTTGGGTCATGGCAAATTGGCTGGAAAACCGGGGCGTCGCTCGGGAGCGAATCTTTTTGGAGGAACAGGCCACGGACACCCGGGAAAATTTGCGTTTTTCCTGGGAGATTATCCAGCAGAGAGGTTTGGCCGGTCCGGTAGCAGTGGTGAGTAACACGTTCCATTTGTTCCGGGCGCAGGCTTTGTCTCGGCAGGAGGGATTGGGAACGGTACAGGCTTTGGCGGCACCGATTCCTTATCCGTATCAGATTCCGGGGTTTTATCTACGGGAGTATTGCAGTGTATTGCTGATGTTCTTCCAAACCATCTTTTGAAGGGAGCAGTGCGTATGGATTGTCTGATTATCTCTGGTATGAGTGGGGCGGGCAAAAGCCTGACGATGGATACCCTAGAGGACATGGGTTATTTTTGCGTCGATAACATGCCGGCAAAGTTGATTCGACCTTTTGCGGAATTGTTTGAAAGTGCGGGAGAGCAAGAGCAGAAAGTAGCTTTGGTGGTGGATATTCGCGGGGGATGGGATCATTCTTTTTTGTTTCACAGTTTAGAGGAGCTGGAGCAGTCGGGTAGCCGGTGCCAGGTTCTGTTTTTAGATTGCAGTGACGAGGTACTTATCAACCGGCAAAAGATCAGCCGCCGCCGGCATCCTCTGGATCTAGGTGGGCGGGGGTTACCTGCCGCCATTGCGAAGGAACGGAAGCTGATGGAACCCGTGCGCCTGGGGGCGTCCTTTTGCATTGACACTACCGCCTTGTCTGTCCCAGGGCTGAAAAGCCATCTCTATGAATTGTTTGGGAAGGGCGGCGCCGCCTCGATGGTGGTGTCGGTATGCAGCTTTGGTTTTAAGTATGGCATCCCTCGGGAGTGCGATTTGGTGTTTGACGTTCGTTTTTTAAAAAATCCCTATTATATAGAATCGCTTAAGAAAAAGACCGGACTGGACCAAGCGGTTTATGATTATGTGTTTTCTGACCCCAACGCCCAGATTTTTGTGGAGAAGCTCATTGGCATGCTGGATTTTTTATTGCCGTGCTATCTGGCGGAGGGAAAGACCTCTCTGGTCATTGGCATTGGCTGTACCGGCGGCCAGCATAGGTCGGTTTCGGGGAGCCGCCGGCTTCATCAGGCGTTGCTGGAGCGAGATGTTCATGTATCCTTACGCCATCGAGACGCGGAGCAGGGCTAAACCATGGAAGAATCAGTAAAAGAATATCTGACAATGCCTTATGAACGAATCCCGGAACATGTATTGCGATTGGCCCGAACGGCGGGCCGCAGGGTGGTGGCTCTGGGGGGCGGAACAGGACTTTCCACCCTGCTGCTGGGGTTGAAAGAGTATACGGAAAATATTACGGCGGTAGTCACCGTCACTGACGATGGCGGCGGCAGCGGGGCGTTGCGCCGGGAATTTGGCATTTTGCCGCCGGGGGATATTCGCAACTGTATTTTGGCCTTGGCGAATACCAGTACCATGATGAGTCAGCTGTTGAGTTACCGTTTTGCGCAAGGAAGTCTGGAAGGGCAAAGCTTTGGAAATCTTTTTTTGTTGGCGTTAAACAATATTTGCGGTTCTTTTCCTGAGGCGGTAGCCGATATGAATCGGATTTTAGCGGTTACAGGTCAGGTACTGCCGGTGTGTGGAGAGGATTTATCTCTGTCGGCTACCTTTGCCGATGGAAGCCGGGTGGTTGGGGAAACCGCCATTACCAGCGCCAAAAAAGAGCGGGATTTGGATATTCGTTCAGTGTCGCTAATGCCTGATACCGCCCAGGCGCTACCTCAGGCGTTGGAGGCCATTGAAGAGGCCGAGCTGATTATTTTAGGACCGGGAAGCCTGTATACCAGTATCATTCCCAATTTGCTGGTGGGCGGAGTGGCCCAAGCAGTGCGCCGGTCTCCGGCGATGAAGCTGTATGTGCTCAATATTATGACCCAGGAAGGGGAGACCGAGCGCTATTCGGCAGCCGATCATGTAAAGGCGTTGATTCGCCATGGGGGCGCGGCGGATATTTGTCTGTATAACACCCAAGAGATTCCTGCCAAATTGGCTTCCCGTTACATGCCCGAAGGTAGCGAGCAGCTGCGGCCTAACGCCAGCGATTTCCGCCAGCTGGGAGTCCGGCTTTTTGGCGGGGATATGCTGTCTAGAAACGGACAGTTGGCCCGTCATGATCCTCTGCGGTTGGCCTATCATGTAATGTTGGCCGCAGAAACCTTTGGCCGCCGGCCTGGCCAGCTGGGGGATTATGACCGGTTGTTGCTGCGCAAGCGCTGACAGGAGGAGCCGATATGTCTTTTACCACCGAAATTAAGCTGGAACTGTGCCGGGCGCCGCTGACTCCCGAAACTTTGCTGGCGGAGGGATTGGGGATGCTGTTATTTGCTGGGCAATTTTCCCGGGAGGGACTGCGGATGCAAAGTGAAACGCCTGCCGTTCGGCGCCGGGCTAAGCTGTTTTTGGAACAGATGGAGGTAGAGACGCAGGAAAGCGATACCACCCTTTTGGTGCGGGACAGAGGGGCTGTGGGGCGGATTTTTTCCGCTTATGGTTATGAACGGGAAAGCGTTCTGCCCTTGAATCGGGCGCTGGTGGAAGAGGATGCTGGGAGAGGGGCCTTTTTAAGAGGGGCGTTTTTGATGGGCGGATACGTATCCACCCCGGAAAAAGGGTATCATTTGGAGTTGGTCACCACCCACTATCATGTGGCCCGGCAGATGAGCGCCCTGTTAAACGATATGGAGCTTCCCGCTGGCCAGGTAATGCGGCGGGGGGCCTATGTGCTTTATTACAAAGGCAGTGCTGCCATTGAGGATTTTCTTTCGGCAGCAGGGGCCACTGGCGCCGCCATGGATCTGATGCTGAAAAAGGTGGAACGAGAGCTGCGTTCAGGGGTGAACCGAAAGGTTAATTGCGAGACCGCCAATCTGACCAAAACGGTAGGGGCCGCCGCCCGGCAGATCGCCGCTATCCGCCGGTTGGAACAGCAAGGAAGGCTGGAGGATTTGCCTGGTCCGTTACAAGCTACTGCACAATTGCGGCTGGAGCATCCCGAGCTGTCGTTGACCGAGCTTTGCGCAATGTCGCCTGAGCCGATATCTCGCCCTGGAATGAACAACCGGTTGCGCCGCCTGGTGCAGCTGGGAGAGGAGGAGTTGGAATGAAGCCTTTTGTACATTTGCATCTGCACACAGAATACAGTCTGCTGGATGGAGCATGCCGCCTGGCTCCGCTGATGGAGCGGGTAAAGGAGCTGGGGCAGGAGGCGGTAGCCATCACCGACCATGGGGTGATGTATGGCTGTGTAGATTTTTATAAGGCGGCCAAAAAGGCGGGGGTCAAGCCGATTATCGGCTGTGAGCTGTATATGGCCCCTCGTTCCCGGTTTGACCGGGTGTATGAGCTGGATTATGAGCCTTGGCATCTGGTACTGTTGTGCAAAGATCAGGAGGGCTACCAGAACTTGATTCAATTGTGCTCAGCGGGTTTTTTGGACGGCTTCTACAACAAACCTCGGGTGGACTGGGATTTGCTCAAACAGCATGCCGAAGGTCTGGTGTGTCTTTCCGCTTGTTTGGCGGGGCAGGTGCAGCAGCTGCTAATGCACGGCAATTATGCCAGCGCTAAAGAGTGCGCTTTGCGGTATGACGCTCTTTTTGGCAGGGGAAGTTATTACTTGGAGCTTCAAGACCATGGTATTCCTGAGCAAAAGGAGGTCAATCAAGGTCTGTTGCGGATTCATCAGGAAACCGGGATTCCATTGGTAGCTACCAACGACGCGCATTATCTCCGCCGGGAGGACAGCGAGATGCACGATGTTTTGTTGTGTATCCAGACTGGCAAGACTCTGGCGGATGAAAACAGGATGCGCTTTCAGGGCAATGAATTTTATGTCAAATCGGGGGAGGAGATGGCCGCGCTGTTTCCAGAAGCGCCCGAGGCCATTGAAAATACCTGTAAAATTGCCGAACTGTGTAACCTGGAGTTCACATTTGGAAAGTATCATCTGCCGGCCTTTCAGCTGCCGGAGGGGGAAACAGACGCGCGGGCTTATATGGAGCGGCTTTGCTGGAAAGGCTTTGCGCTACGGTATCCCGATGGGCTTGCGGAATATCGGGACCGGCTTTCCTATGAGCTGGAGATGATTGCCCGAATGGGCTTTGTGGAATACTTCCTGAT
The DNA here is from genome assembly GCA_949740695.1 of uncultured Eubacteriales bacterium. Lineage (GTDB taxonomy): Bacteria > Bacillota > Clostridia > Oscillospirales > Butyricicoccaceae > UBA4644. Next base: position 9,994 of record CATJIY010000083.1, on the reverse strand, counting down.
TGTGGCCGACTTTGTGAACTATGCCAAAAATCAGGGGATTCCTGTTGGCCCGGGCCGAGGTTCCGGCGCGGGAAGCATGGCGGCTTACTGTATGCGAATCACTGATGTGGACCCCATGGCCTATGGCTTGTATTTTGAAAGGTTTATCAATCCGGAGCGGGTGAGCATGCCCGACTTTGATATTGATTTCTGCCCCCGCCGGCGGCAGGAGGTCATCGACTATGTAACCCGAAAATACGGCGAGGATCATGTGGCGCAGATCATCACCTTTGGAACTATGGCGGCCCGGGCGGCGGTACGAGATGTAGGCAGGGTGATGGATATGCCCTATGCCGAAGTAGATATGGTGGCCAAACTGGTGCCCGCCGAGCTGAAGATCACGCTAGACAAGGCCTTGCAGGTGTCTCCTGAACTCAAGCGGTATTATCAGGACGACCTCCGGATCAAAAACCTGTTGGATATGGCCCGCAAGATCGAAGGTATGCCCCGCAACGCTTCTACCCACGCTGCCGGGGTTATTATTGCCGCCGCGCCAGTGGATCAATATGTGCCTCTGGCAAAGGGCGACCAGGGCGTGGTCTGTCAATATGTGATGACCACTTTGGAAGAGCTGGGCCTGTTGAAAATGGATTTTTTGGGATTGCGCAACCTGACGGTGATGGACGACGCACGCAAGATCATTGCTCAGGAGGGTAAGCGGCTGGATTGGGAACAGTTGGATTATCAAGATCAGCAGGTATTTGATATGCTGGGCAAAGGGCAGACCGCGGGGGTTTTTCAGATGGAATCCTCAGGTATGACCGATGTGGCTGTGCGGATGAATCCCCGCAGCGTGGAGGATATCACCGCCATCGTAGCGCTCTTCCGTCCAGGTCCCATGCAGTACATCGACACTTATATTCAGCGCAAGCATCACCCCGGTCAGATTCAATACGCCCATCCCCTGCTGGAGCAGGTACTTTCCGTAACCTATGGCTGTATTGTCTATCAGGAACAGGTGATGGAGATATTCCGGTTGTTGGCGGGCTACGGACTGGGGCGGGCCGATATGGTGCGCCGGGCCATGAGTAAGAAAAAATTTGAAGTGTTAGAGGCTGAGCGGCAGAATTTTGTCTCTGGCAATCCGCAGGAGGGAATCGCTGGCTGTCAGGCCAACGGCGTGCTTGAGGCGGTAGCTAACCGGATTTTTGACGAGATGCTGGACTTCGCCAACTATGCCTTTAACAAGGCCCATGCGGTATGTTATGCGGTGGTAGCTTATCAGACGGCCTATTTGCGTTGTCATTTTCCAAAGGAATATATGGCCGCCTTGCTCACCTCGGTGCTGGGACAGAACAGCCGGGTGGCTGAGTACATTGATCAGTGCCGGGAGCTGGGGGTCACTGTTTTACCGCCGGACGTCAATGAATCGGGCGTGGACTTTACAGTGGCGGGAGAAAATATCCGGTTTGGCCTCGGCTCGGTGAAAAACGTAGGCGTGGGATTGATTCAGCGATTGGTAGAGGAGCGGCGTGGGAATGGACCTTTCCGCAGCTTTCATGATTTTTGCAGCCGAATGAGCAGCCATGATTTAAATAAACGGGTGTTGGAAAATCTGATTCGTTGCGGCGCTTTTGACAGCCTAGGGGTAAAACGCTCTCAGTTGCTGCGGGTTTATGAAAGCGTTTTGGATTCGGAAACCAGTGCGAATAAACGCAATCTGGAGGGACAGATCGATCTGTTTTCTGAGTTTCGCCAGGAAGATCAGCCGGCGGCGGAGCTGCCGGATATTCCGGAGTTTTCCCGGCGGGAGCTGTTGAATATGGAGCGAGAAACCTGTGGACTGTATCTTTCCGGTCATCCTATGGACGAGCTAAAGCCGCTGTGCGCCAAAGTTCGCGCCACGCCCATCGGGCGATTGCTTCACGCGGCTGAATCTGGGGAGGAGGAAGGGCTGGCTGACGGGCAATATGTAACGTTGGCAGGCATGGTAATGGCTTTGAAGATAAAGCTTACCAAAAAACAGACCAATATGGCCTATGTCACTCTCAGCGATGCTACCGGGAGCATGGAGCTGCTGGTGTTTGAAAAAGCTCTTACCGCTGGCGGCGCGTTTCTTCAGCAGGATCAAGCGGTGATTGTTCATGGCAGGATCTCGGCCCGGGAAGATGAGGAGCCTAAACTGATGGTGGACGAGGTGTGGCCGCTGAACGAACAGTATGCGCAACAGTATAACGAAAACCGCAGCCAACGGCAATCTGGCGGTTTTGCCAGGAAGAAGCCTGCTCCTGCTCTTTCGCGGGAAGAGGCCCCTCCCGATGATGGGAAAACGCTATGGATCAAAGTGAGTATGACCCAGGACGCTCGGTTTGCGCTGATTCTAGACGCGCTGGAGGCCTGCCCTGGCAATCAAAAAGCCATTGTTTATGCGGTTTATCCGAAACAGCGCATGGGTTGGCAACGAGGCGTAGATATTGGCGCTGCCTGTCTGCTGCTGGAGTCTCAGATTGGAAAGGAAAACTTGGCGGTGCGGTAGCGCAGGGAAAGGGAAAACTTCATAGTGTGATATCCAGGATTGCACGACGGCTTCTTCCGGCTGTGGAGCTGGCGGCGGGTGTAATTTTTCAATAGGGGATCTGCCGAAAATCCATAGAAGGAAAGGAGATTCCATAAAAAATATTTTTGCGGAGAAATGCGTATGGACGATTTTGATCTTCGATATACTGCGCTGCGGCGCACCGTTATTGAAAATGAATTTGCCAAGCTGAACGATATGCAGCGGCAGGCTGTTTTGAAAACGGAAGGACCGTTGCTGTTGCTGGCGGGGGCGGGGAGTGGAAAGACCACCGTGCTGATTAATCGGGTGATCCATTTGTTACGGTTTGGCTGTGGATATGAGTCTGAGCTGGCCCCCGATTGGGCTGGAGACGAAGAGCTGGCTTTGTTGGCGCAGGCGGTAGACGATCCCACAGTTTTGCCTGAAGGAGAGATTGTCCGGTTATGCGCGGCCGATCCCCCCAAGCCATGGGAGATCATTGCCATCACCTTTACCAACAAGGCCGCCGGCGAACTGAAAGCCCGGCTGGAGGTGGCTTGCGGCAGCGCCGGACGGGATATTTGGGCGCATACCTTTCACACTGCCTGTACTCGTATTCTTCGGAGATATATTCAGCGGCTAGGTTATGACGCCAACTTCACGATTTATGATGAGGATGATAAAAAGCGGTTGGTCACTGCTATCATTCGGGATTTGGGCTTTGATGAAAAGCGGTTTGAACCCAAGGGGATTATGGGGGCCATGTCCCGGGCGAAGGAAACTCTGCTGACCCCCGAAGACTACGCCGCTCAAGCGGGGGACGACTACTACAGAAAAACAGTAGCCCGAATTTATGCCGAGTATCAAAAGCGATGCCGTAAGGCCAGCGCTTTGGACTTTGACGATATTATTTGTAAAACGGTGGAGCTGCTTCAGCAGGAGGACGATGTGCGGGAGTATTATCAACGGAAATTCCGCTATGTGCTGGTAGACGAGTATCAGGATACCAACCACGCTCAATATGTGCTGTGCAGTCTGTTGGCCGGGGGATGGCGCAACTTCTGCGTGGTGGGAGACGACGACCAGAGTATCTATAAATTTCGAGGAGCTAGCATCGCCAACATTTTGGAGTTTGAACAGCAATATCCGGATGCGGCCACTATCCGCCTGGAGCAGAATTACCGTTCCACCGGGAACATCTTGGCGGCGGCTAACCACGTGATTGCCTGCAATCAGGGACGCAAGGGAAAGACCCTTTGGACAGAAAATGAGACTGGAGATAAAGTTCGGTTTTATCAGGCGGAAAACCAGGAGGAGGAAGCTGCTTTTATTGCTCAGACCATTCATAAAGCCTATGCCAAGGGAGGAAAGTTGAAGGATTTCACGATCCTTTACCGCAATAACGCTTTGAGCAACTTTTTGCAGGTGTGTTTTGTCCGGTCGGGAATTCCCTTTGCGGTGGTACGAGGCAGGTCTTTTTTGGATTCTATGGAAATCCGGGATATGCGCGCTTATCTGGAGATTTTGCATAACCATGGCGACGGAGTGCGCCTGCGGCGGATTATCAACAATCCTCCCCGAAAAATCGGCGCGAAAACGATAGAAAGCGTGGCGAATATCGCGGCGGCAGAGGGCGTTACTGAATTTGAAATTCTTTGCCGGGCCGATCAATATGCCGAGTTGTCTCGGGCGTCGGCATCTCTGTTGCGGTTTGGCCAGATGATACAAGAGCTGCAAAAGAAAAAGAACTCGGTCCCTCTGGTAGAACTTTATGACGAGCTGTTGGAGCAGTCGGGTTACCGGTTGGCGCTGGAGGCGCAGGGCACTGAAGAAGCCAAGGGCCGGTTGGAAAACATTCAAGAGTTGAAATCCAACATTGTCGATTATGCCAAACGCTGTCAGGAAGGAGGGGAGGAACCCACTCTGGAAGGCTTTTTGGAAGAGCTGAGTCTGATTTCCGATGTAGATAAATACGACGAAAATGCTGACGTAGTCACGATGATGACCATGCACAGCGCGAAAGGACTGGAATTTCCCCAAGTATTTATTTGCGGTGCGGAAGAGGGCTTATTTCCATCTTATCGGGCTATAGAGAGCGAGGAGGAGATGGAAGAAGAACGCCGGCTGTGTTATGTCGCTATGACCCGAGCCAAAGGCGCGTTGTATATTACTTGCTCTAAACGGCGTATGCTTTATGGTCAAACGCTGTATGGAAAGCCCTCTCGGTTTTTGGAGGAAATCCCCCGAGAGAATTTGGAGGAAATCGGTGGCACATCTTCTGGCGCAGGGACCGCCAGCGGAGGGCGGCTTGCTTGGAGCGGCTCCCGCCGGAGTTATGAACCGGACAGAACCAACCGTCCGGCGCCCTCGCCCATTTTTGCTTCAGCGCCGCTGCCAGCGCCCGATTTTTGCCCAGGGATGAGGATTCAGCACAAGGCTTTTGGCCCAGGGGTGATCCAGGAGGTTACGCCTATGGGGGGAGACTTGCTGCTGAACATCCGGTTTGAACAGGCTGGAGAAAAGCTGATGATGGCCAAAACCGCCGTCAAGTTTATGAAAAAAATTTGACGCTGTGTCAAAAACATCTTGGGTTGCTGGCGTAGAGGCCCTAAAATAAGAATGTTGTTTGCGAGAGTGTAAGTATGTATACGAGAAAGGACCAAACTTATCTGGAGGATTTTCGGCTGGTGGCTCATCGGGGCCTTCACGATTTTCGTCAGGGCGCGCCGGAAAATTCTATGGCCGCTTTTCAGCGGGGGATAGACCGTGGAGTGGCGATGGAGCTGGACCTGCATCTTACTGCCGATGGTCATTTGGCGGTGCTGCATGATAGCAGCCTTTGGCGGATGTGCGGCGTCTCCGGGAAGGTGGAGGAGTGGACCATGAGCGATTTAAAAAAGTTACGGCTGAAAAACACCCAACAAAGGATCCCTACTCTGCCGGAAGTGTTGGACCTGGTGAGAGGAAAAGCGCCCTTGCTAATTGAAATCAAGCATGATCCATCACAGCCGGTGGGGAAACTGGAGTCCGCGCTGGTTCGACTGTTGGCGGGGTATGGGGGCGGCGTGATTTTGGAATCTTTTCATCCGCCAGTGCTGGCTTGGCTGCGGAAAAATGCGCCTCAATATTTTCGGGGCCAACTGGGAGAGGTGGATCCTGAAAGTTTGCTCCACCGGCTGTATGTGCGTCATTGGATGTTTAACCCCATGGTTCAGCCAGATTTTATCGCTTTTCGTATCCAAGACATTGATTTTCGGTTGCGCTTGGCTTGTAAAAGGCGAAACATCCCCCTTCTTGGCTGGACCATCCGTAACCAGCAGGATCGGAAAAAAGCGCTTCAGATGTGTGATGGTATGATTTATGAGGACTTGTTCGTTTAAAATTCATTTCTGTTCTCCTTCGGTTCTATTTTGGCCGGACAGGCCATAGGATAGAACGGGTGGTAGTGATGAAAGAAACGAAAACAAAGGAAGAAACTGGCCGGTATCTGCCGGCTATGGGCGGCGCTTTTTTACTGGGTGTTTTGGCCGGAAGCTTGCTTTGCTCGCGGATGCCCGCTTTGCAGCAATGGTTACAAGAACGGTGGCAGCTGCCGCAGAGCTTTTGGTTGGCGGTTTGGCCTAGCTTGGTGTTGTTAGCGGCAGTGGGATTGTCTGCTTTTTTTCGAGGCGGATGCTTGACTGTTTTGTTAGCCTTGGCGGGAAAGGGGTTTTTGCTGGCAGCGGAGGCTACTGCGTTGGTGCTCCAAATGGGCAATGACGGATATCTTTATGGACTGGCCCGATGCTTTTTGCCCGGATTTTTTTCTCTGGCAGCTATGGTGCTGCTGGGCCGGCAATCGGCAGCGTTGGCCGCTCACCGGTTGAGCCTGCCGCCAGGGCGGCGCAGAGCTGCCGGGCCGGATGGTGTGTTCGCCTTGACGTTTATCATTTGCGCCGGATTGACTCTGGTTTCCGCTGGGCTGGAATTATGGCTCAGCCCAAAGCTTTGGAAAGCTGTTCAGACATTTTTACCAATTGTATAAAAAACCAAAACCCTGCCGTTGGAAGATCTTTTCCAGCGGCAGGGCTTTTTATCCGTGAAAGAGGGCGGCTTAGTAAGCGAAACTCTGAATCGATTCTGTAGAGGGCGGGAGATTACTCGATGATTACATCAGCAGTATTGGTGACTACCGAAACGAAAGTGGTTCCCCGGCTGACCACCAGCGGTTGGCCCACCTGGTCAAAGTAGGAGATAGGGCCGTTGTAGCTATCTTTTTTCCATACGATAGGGACATATTTCCCTTGACAGAAGTAATAGCCGTCTCCAGTGCCGGTGGTTTGAATATCCACCAAATGAAGATCGGAGGGAATATCGGTGGTGTGCATCCGCAAGATCAGAACATTATCCACTGCCAGCTGAGTATCCAGCCAACCGTCCATTTGTGGATCGCCATATTGAAATCGAAGGTATTTACCACTTTGGGCGTCATATTGAAACCAGGGTTTGTGCCGCTCGCTGAAGGTGACAGTGACCTTTTGAGCGGACTGTCCGCCGGCAGCGGCGTTTTCGCTGAGATGGTCGCTAAAGGTAAAAGCCGATGGATGTTCGGTTTGGTTTAGGTCATAACCCTGTTCGGTCAGTTTTTCCATGGCGGTTTGGAGATATTCCCCAGTGGTATAGACCGAGTGTTCCAATCCCATCTGTTTGCGTCTGTCTGGGTCCCGGAAAAAGACAGTGCCCTCCCAGTTCCCCTTAATGCCGTCAATATGAATCAAGTCGCTTCTAGCGGCGATGGCCTCGTAAGCGGGGACGCTGCCGCCAAAATGAATATATACCGCTCCATAGCTTTGGGCGATGTCCATATAGTAAGGTCGGGCTGACCGAATACTGGCTAAGCGATCGATCTTTTCATAGTCTTGAAAAAGCGCCAGAAAACGGGTAATTCGTCCTTCCGCCAACATTTCGTAGATAATATCGGCCTGGGAAATGCCCCATTGGGGTAGGCTGGAGGAAATGTTATTTACCATAATGGCTGCCGGCCGGTGAGAGAGCGCCTGGTCGGAAATGCCATCGCATAAACCGGTAAGCGGGTTGACATTGCCAGTGGGAACAAATAAATCAGGGTCCGGTTCGGGCGGAGATTCGGGCTGAGGCTCCGGTTCAGGAAGTGCGTCTTCCGGACCAGGCTGAGGTGCCGGGGACGGCTCTTCTTGCTTGACGTTACAGGCGGCGGACCAGATAAGCAGACAAAAGGCGGCCAGCACGAGGAATATCAAACGTTTTGAGTAATGAAACATAGAGTCCTCCTAGGTTTATTCCATCTCTCTGCCGCCCGAAAGCAGCAGGAGCAAATCGTGATAGAGCGGCTTTGCCTGCCGGCGAAAGGTATCCTCCAGCAGATCGCACTGTCGCTTGGTCATAGCAAGGATCTCTACTTTCAGGTGGTCAGCGGTCTGGTCGCAGATACGCAACTGGACAGTGAAAGTACCGTCAGGGTTTTTTTGATGAGAAGTCTTTACCGCTGACTCCCGCCGGATCTTGGCAATGGCCTGTAAGGCAGCCCGTTCGGCTTTGTCCCGAACACTGAGCGGCAGGCTGGAGGCCAACACTTGGATGGTCTGTACTCCTGAAGGCGCTAAGGAATAAGTCAGATCGTCTTCCCCCGGTTTGGAAAGGATAAAGCCGCCCTCCAGCAATCGACAAAAAGCCGAACGGAATTCAAAATAACTAAATCCATCGTCAATGAGCACTACATCCATCAGGTCGCTTTCTGTGATGGGAAAGGGAAAAAAGCGCAATGCATAAAGGATCAAATACATCACGTCCTGCTCCTCCCGGATAAAGCCGGGTCCTGGATAGCCCATAAAAGGATGCCCCCTGTCTTGTGGATGCTGAAAATCTATGTAAAAATCAGTATATCATATTTTGTAGAAAAATACAAGACGGGCATTGCCGGGAGGAGCGTTCAAACGAGCAATTTAAAAGGGAAAAAAGCCTGAGAAAGCGCAAAAGTGGCTGATATAAAAAATAATTGACATTTATTACGGTTACTGATATATTTATTACAGTAATCGTAATAAGAGGTGGCTATGCGGGATCATATAAAGGGCGGTGCGCTTACAGAAGTAACCTTTTTTCTTCTGTTGGCGTTGCACCAGCCCAGACACGGTTATGCAGTGATGCAGTTTATTCAGAAAAAGACGAATGGAAGATTGACGCTGGGAGCGGGAACGCTGTATGGCGCTTTGCGTGTTTTGGCGGAAAAGGGATGGATTGCGCCTTGGGGAGAACAAAACGGCGCTAAACGAGCCTATCTGATTACAGAGGCCGGGCGGGAGGCTGCCCGTCAGGAGCGGCAGAGGTTAATTCAACTAGCGGCAGTAGCTGATGAAATTATGGGAGGCAACATATGAGGCAAAAAAAGATTCGATTTTTTGGCGGACTACTCGCCACGCAGGAAAATTGGCTCAATCGGCAAGCCCAGCGTGGACTGCGCCTGGTGTCCACAGGTAAATTGATCTATGAATGGGAAGAATGCCTGCCCGGACAAGTGAAGTATCGAGTAGAATTTGTGGGACATAAGTCAAAGGAAAACACGCAGGATTACCGGCGTTTTTTGGAAGGGATGGGGTATCGAGTGTGGGAGAAGCCTATCAACCTGCAATTTTCCATAGGAAAGGTGCAGTATCGTCCCTGGGCGGAAAAGGGAGGACGGCTGGCCACGAACAGTACCACATTGGATCGGGAACTGTTCATTGTGGAGAAGCAAAATGACAGTCAGCCCTTTGTTTTGCACACCACTTTTGAAGACCGGTTGAATTACTGCCGGACTTTGCAAAAACCTTGGTGGACAGTGCTTTTTCTTTGCTGTCTGTTGGCAGTTGGGTTGCAGTCTTGGATTGCGGGGATATTTGGGTTGGCGACGCTGGTTCCTATCTTTTTATATCAAAGGCAGATTGCCTTGCTAAAAAAAGAGTCTCATATTCGAGAGCAGTAAGACGGCGGTAAATTTGTCTTGCGAAGCATGATTTTTCAAATTATAATCCAGTTATATAATTGAGTTATAATTGGATTATTGGAGTGTTTATGCCTAAACAAAAAATTACAAAAGAAATGATAGTGGAGGCCGGGTTTGATTTGGTCCGGCAGGGCGGTATGGAGCGAGCTACTGTTAAAGCCATCGCGCAGCAGTTAAATTGTTCTGTCCAGCCGGTTTACAGCTATTGCGAAAGCATGAAGGGGCTTCGGCAGGAGATGACCCAACGGGCGGCCGCGTTTGTTCGAGAATACACGGCAGCCCGCCTTCGGCCGGCGGATTTGTTTCGCTCTATGGGGCAGGCCTATCCGCAGTTGGCCGGAGAAGAACCAGAAATTTTTAAACTGTTTATTCTGGGGCAGCGGCAGGGGGTGGATTCTTTGAAATCCTTGTATCGGCAGGAGACCGATCCCAGGTTGGCGGAGGTTATTGGCAATCAGCTGGGCATTTCTCTCGCAGAG
>CATJIY010000082.1 GCA_949740695.1 uncultured Eubacteriales bacterium | reverse complement strand
AGTATTTGTGGCAAAACCGGCAGCAGTTCCGCTCCGGGCGGTAGGCGTTTGTGAGGCGGAACCCATCGGTTCAGGGCGCATATCATAAAGAGGGGGCAGAGGGCGCGCTTTTTACCCTCTGCCTTTTCCCGGCTTGCTGTTGACAAGAATCCGGAAGGGTAGTTTATGAAGAGTAATCGCAAATGTACAAAGGGATTCCGGATGAGGAATCCATATTGCTTTTAAAGGTGGTCTTTTATGCTTGATCGAGTGAAGGCGGACATCAGAGCCATTAAGGAACGTGACCCAGCGTCCCGCAATGCGGTTGAAATTGTGCTGCTTTATTCGGGGCTGCATGCCATTATGCTGCACCGTCCCGCCCATTTTTTGTATCGCCACAAGTGGTTTTTCCTAGCGCGCCTGATTTCTCAGGTCGCCCGGTTTTTGACTGGAATTGAAATACATCCGGGGGCTAAAATCGGTCGGGGGGTGTTTATTGACCACGGCAGCGGCGTTGTTATTGGAGAAACCACTGAAGTGGGGGACGGCTGTACCATTTATCAGGGCGCGACTTTGGGCGGCACTGGTAAGGACAGGGGAAAGCGGCATCCCACTTTGGGGAAAAATGTGCTGGTGGGAACTGGTGCGAAAATTTTGGGGCCTTTTAAAGTGGGAGATCATTCTAAAATCGCCGCCAATGCTGTTGTATTGGCGGAAATTCCTCCCAATTCCACCGCCGTAGGGGTTCCAGCCAGGGTTGTCAAGCAAAACGGCGTGCGGATTTGCGAGGATTTGGATCAAATTCACATCCCCGATCCGGTTTCCCAGGAACTGTGCCAGATGCGCGGCCAGATAGAAAGATTGGAAAAAATGCTTCAGGAATCAAAAGATTTCCATTCTGAAGAGCAGAACGGGGAAAATAAATCTCAGTGACTTTGAAGGGCTGCCCCGTGCAGAGCTCCTTTGACGGCAAACTGGCCGGTATTTTTCGCGGGGTATCGCCTGAATCTTTATCGCTGTTTGGCGCGTTAAAAATAGAGAAAAGGATGCGCATGGCTGTTAAGGGAAATGCTTAACAGGTATTTTGCTATTTGGGGGCGTTTGTATGTTTGATAAAATTATTACCATTTCCATCAATCCAGCCCTGGATGTGACACTGTGGACGGAGACCATGGATTTTACCGAACCCAATAAAACGGTTCGAGAGGAAATCTATCCGGCTGGAAAATCCATCAATGTTTCAAGGGTGCTTTCCTCTCTTGGCACCCCGTCAGTGTCCCTGGGAATCTGCGGGGAAGACAATTCAAAGCTGTTTACTGCGCTGCTTCAAAAGGACGGGGTCTGTTTTGATTTTTTGACCGTTCCTGGATGCATTCGGGAGAATCTGACGCTGATTATACCAGACGGGCGCGTCCTCAAGGTCAACCGCGCCGGTTTTCCAGTGCCTTTCGACGCCATGAAGCAGCTAAAATCCCGCATCGACCGGGAAATGGACGGATATAAGACCGTTCTCCTGGTCTTTGCTGGAAGCCTTCCGCCCAATATTACGCCGGAAGCTTACAAGTCTTATATTCTATCCTTTCGCCGGGAAGGCGTTTTTTTGGCGCTGGACACGGCATTTTTCAAGGTACGGGATATCCAGGAGATATGCCCCCTTATCATAAAACCGAACCTGCTGGAGTTTCGCCAGATGTGCGGGAGCGATCTGCGCACCGAGCAGTCGGTGATCAAATCCTCTAAGGCGCTTTCCCCCTATGTGGAGCATGTTCTGGTCAGTTTAGGGTCCAAAGGGATGACATATACTGGAAAGGATTGCAGATGCAAGGTGAGTACGCCGGCCGTTCGGGTAAAGTCTACCATTGGCGCTGGGGATACGGCTCTTGCCGGCTTTATCCATGGGTTGCAGCAGGGGATTGCTCCGCGGGAGGCGGCTGTTTATGCGGTGGCGGCCGGAAGCGCATCGGTCATGTTGGAGGGTACCGATATCGTCACACCGGAGCAAGTTCAGGCGCAGCTCCCCCTCGTGGCTGTAAAGACTATCCGGTAAATGATTCTTTAACTGTCGCTGACCGGCCACTGAGACAAAAGGCCCGCTGAAAAATGCAACTTTTGCATTTTCATTTGTCCTCTTGCATATGATGTTTTGAGCTGTAAAGCCCTTTTAGGCAGAATTTGGAATTAAAAAAATTGTAAATATAGGGTTGCAATTTGTTGAAAAACGAAGTATAATCATAAAATAAGAGTAGTTTCGTCTCATTCTTGGATACTTTTGTTACAAACGGCTGGCTTTGTGGGCAATTATGCGTATTCCCCACCGCTGGAACGATTGGAGTTGCGGCATACCTTTTTTGGTTATATTCCGTTTTTAAGATGCTCACAATCGTCTTGGAAACAAAGGAGAATGAAAACTCAAAATTTTCAAAGTGAAAATTTGCACCTTGGTGGCGCAAAGGAAAGGAATGGTCATCGTGATAGATTTCCTATCGAGCAACTCCATGTTGTTGCTGGAAAAATCAATGGACTTTCTTTGGACCAAACAGGCGGCGATTTCTGATAATATTTCCAATGTGGAGACGCCCAATTACAAAGCAAAGGTAGTGACTTTTGAGGAAAGTCTTCGTCATAAGCTTGAAGACGCTTTTCAGTCAAAATCTTCCCGCAGTGGATTGCGGGATCTTTTATCGGAATCGGAATTCGCGGTGGTTGATGTGCAAGAGTCAACGCGAATGGACGACAACGGCGTGAACGCGACAGAACAAATGGTAGAGCTTGTTCGAAACGCTTACCAGATCCAATATGTTATGGAAGCGCTTTCCAGAGATTTATCCACAATGCGTGCGGCGGTACGTGGACAGTAAACAAAAATGAGGTGAACAGATATGGCTTTTTTAAATACCATGAGTATTGTAGGCTCCGGTTTGACAGCGCAGCAGCTGCGGCTGGACGTTATTTCTGAAAATGTTACAAATGCCAGTACCACTCGCACTGAAAACGGCGGCGCTTATCGCCGCAAGATGGTGAGATTTGAATCCAATACCGGGGCAGATTCTTTCCGTGCTGCCATGGAGCGGGCCGCAAAAGGACAGCCTGTCAGCCGGGGGAACCAAATGGTCGGCGGGGTCCGTGTGACGGATATTATGGAAGATCCTTCCGATTTGAAACTGGTGTATGACCCCACCCACCCGGACGCGGATGAGGAAGGCTATGTTTCCTTGCCCAATGTGGACATGGTAAAGGAAATTCCCGACGCTATGGCAGCCTCTCAGGCTTACTCTTCTAATGTAACAGTGTTTAATACCATTAAAACTGTTGCCTTAAAGGGCCTTGAGCTTGGAAAATAGCTTTGAAAGCTTGCTGTGAAAGACAAGCATGAAGGTATGGGCTTTCATCTGAGATTTTATGTTGCCGTTTTTGTTTGATTTTAAGAATATGAAATAGTTTCGATTAAGGAGGAGCCTTTATGATTTCACCAATTGATCAGATTTCGTCAATTGCACCAGCCAATCCGGCCAGTAGTTTGGAAAAAACGCAGCAAATAGATGGTTCTGCCGGAGCGTTTGGATCGATTTTTCGGTCTGCAATTGACAATGTGATCACAACGGATAATGAAAAGACGCAGCTTGAATATCAATTGTCCATAGGAGAGCTTGATAATCCGGCTTTGCTGACAATATCCTCCTCTAAATACCAGATCGCCGTAGATCTGCTCATACAGCTGCGCAACAAAGCGCTAGAAGCTTACTCCGAGTTGACGCGCATCAGCCTTTAATGCCAAAACATACGCAAGAGACGGGGGATAATAACCTTTGGAACAGATTACGTCGAAATTAAAGGAATACTGGGAAAAACTGAAAGCGCTGTTAAAGAAAGTGCCCAAAAAGATCCTTGTGCTGATTGCTTTGGCCATTGTTATCATAGTGGGCGTTATCGTGTTTGTTCAATTGAGCCAGCCTTACTCGGTTTTGTTCACTGGACTGAATAGCGACGAGGCGGCGGCTGTTATGGCGCAGTTGGAGGAACAGGGCGCGAAAGATTACCGGCTGGAAAACAACGACACCATTTTGGTGCCTAAAAGCCAGGAAAATATTTTAAAAGCAAGACTACTTATGGAAGGATATCCGCAGAGCGGATTTTCTTATTCTACATATTATGATCATGTGGGTTCTTTAGCGACTGAGTCGGAACGCAGCACGGCCTATTTGTTGTTGTTGCAGGAGCGCATGGGAGCGGTTATCCGTTGCTTTGATGGGGTAAAGGACGCTGCGGTCACCATTACTCCCGGAGAAAAAGCAACTTATGTTTTGGACAATTCCGAACGTTCCGGCACTTCCGCGGCAGTCTTTGTCACCATGCGCAGTGGGCAGCTTTTGTCCGATCAGCAGGCTGAGGCCATTCGCACTTTAGTCGCTAACGCAGTACAGGGACTGAAAATTGATTTTGTCTCCATTTCCGACAGCGCGGGCAACCTGTATTCTGTTGGAAACAGCAATGCAACTTCTACCGACGCTTCTCAACTGAAGCTGTATTTGGAGGAAAAGTATAACAACATCATCCGCACCAACGTGATGCAGGTCTTGACGCCTCTCTTTGGAGAAAACAACGTCCGGGTCAGCGTCACCTGCAACGTGGATGTCAATAAAACCATACAGGATAAAACAGAGGTCTTTCTTCCCGAGGACAGCACAAACGGAGAGGGCATCATCGGCTCTAAAGTTTATGAAGATTACATTGTGCGGGGAGGGGATAGTCCGGAGGGAGGCGTAGTAGGCGCCGGCCCCAATTCCGATCTCAACACTTATATCGAGGACGAGATGAATCCCGATGGCGATGAAAAAACCATCAAAACCAGCGGCCAGGTGGATTATGATAATTCTAGAGATGAAACTCACATCGAACGGGTGGCGGGTTATCTTTCCGACTGCATGGTATCGGTGAGCATTAATTCTACAACGGCTGGACAGTTAACCCAAACCAGCCTGGACAATCTGTCATATCATGTGGCGAGAGCCGCTGGAATCAGCGACGATATGGTGGAAAATAAAATTTCGCTGTATTCTTCTCCCTTCTATGAGGAACCGACTCCCGCACTTGTTCCGGGACTTACCCTCAATTGGCTGTTGATTTACGCGGCGGCGGGTGCTGTTGGATTGCTGCTGTTGATTTTAATCCTTGTATTGATTT
>CATJIY010000081.1 GCA_949740695.1 uncultured Eubacteriales bacterium | reverse complement strand
TCGGTGCTCAATTTGTTTGCTTATACCGGAGGAGCCACTTTGGCCGCCGCTTCGGCAGGCGCTTCGGTGTGCCATGTGGACGCCGCCCGGGGCATGGTCACCTGGGCTAAGGAAAATGTGCGCTCCTCTGGTCTGGAGTCTGCGTCTATCCGTTACATCGTGGACGATTGCAGCAAATTTGTCCGGCGGGAATTGAACCGGGGTCGGCGGTACGACGCGGTAATTATGGATCCGCCTTCCTACGGCCGGGGGCCCAACGGGGAGATCTGGCGGTTTGAGGATAATGTTTGCGAGTTAATCGCGTTGTGTGCCCAAGTACTTTCAGATAACCCATTATTTTTTATTGTTAACTCTTATACAGCGGGGATATCCCCGTCGGTGCCCGCTTATGTGTTGGGAACTGCTGTAGGGAAGCGGTTTGGCGGACGAGTGGAAGCCGCTGAGTTGGGATTGGTCTGTCGGTCCACTGGACTGACTCTGCCCTGCGGGCATACCAGCCGGTGGATTGGAGGCGGTTCGTTATGATGCTTTTAGAGACCAAAGACCTTAGCTTCCGCTATCAAGAAGAAGGGGAACCCGCCCTGGAGCGGGTAACCTTGGCCATTGAGGATGGATCCTTCACCGCAGTTTTGGGGCATAATGGGAGTGGAAAATCTACCCTGGCCAAGCATTTTAACGCTATTTTATTGCCATCGGGGGGAACGGTCTATGTGGGTGGCATCGACACAAAGGAAGAGGACAGGCTGTTTGACGTGCGCAAGACAGCGGGTATGGTTTTTCAAAATCCCGATAATCAGATTGTTGCCACTGTGGTGGAAGAGGACGTGGCCTTTGCCTGTGAAAACATGGGCCTGCCGCCAGAGGAGATTCGCCGCCGGGTGGATGAAAGTTTGGCGGCGGTGGGCATGACGGAATACGCTCGCCACGCCCCCCATTTGCTTTCTGGCGGACAAAAGCAACGGGTAGCCATTGCCGGCGTGCTGGCTATGCGGCCAAAAGCCATCGTTATGGATGAACCTACCGCTATGCTGGACCCTTCTGGCCGGGCGGAAGTGATTGAAGCGGTGATGCGGTTAAACAGGGAGACCGGTATGACGGTGGTGCTTATTACCCACCATATGGAGGAAGCTGCTTTGGCCGATCGGGTGGTGGTGATGCGCCAAGGCAAGGTTGCTTTGGATGGGGCGCCCCCGCAGGTGTTTTCCCAGGTAGAGCAGCTGGAGGCCCTTTCTCTTACCGCGCCCCAGACTGTATTGCTGCTGCGGGAGCTAAACCGGGCTGGGGCGAGACTGAGCCTGGAGGCGCTGTCGGTGGAGGATTGTGCCGAAGAGATTTTAACCTATTTGGGAGCGGACAGCCATGGAACATGATACAACGAATGTTTTGACAGTGGAACATCTGTCCCACGTTTACAGCCCAGGCACCCCTTTTGAAAAAAAAGCGGTAGACGATGTGTCTTTTTCCGCCCGCAAAGGGGAGTTTATTGGACTGATCGGCCATACCGGCAGTGGAAAATCTACGCTGATTCAACATTTTAACGGCCTGTTGGCGCCTACTTCTGGCCGGGTGCTTATCAATGGAGAGGATATCTTTCAGTCTAAGGAGATGACCCGGGCCGCCCGGTTCGCGGTGGGACTGGTGTTTCAGTATCCGGAATATCAGCTGTTTGAGGAGACCGTTTACGCCGACGTGGCCTTTGGCCCCAAAAATATGGGACTGGATAAGGAGGAAATTGACCGTCGGGTGCGGGAAAACTGCCGTATTGTGGGTCTTTCAGAAAGCGCCCTAGACAAGTCTCCTTTTGAACTTTCTGGCGGGCAAAAGCGACGGGTGGCGTTGGCAGGCATCTTTGCCATGGAGCCTGAGGTGATGGTGTTAGACGAGCCTATGGCTGGGCTGGATCCCGCGGGTTGCGCCGATGTGTTCCGGTTTATTCAGGAATATCATGAAAAGCACGGCACTACGATTCTCTTTGTTACCCACAGCATGGAATATGCCGCCCAGATGGCGCAGCGCATTGTTGTGATGCAGCGTGGGCGGATTTTGATGGATGGGACGCCTGAACAAGTCTTTTCCCGGGCGCAAGAACTGCTGGAGGCCGGGTTGGACGTGCCTCAGGTGACTCGGGTTTTTTTGGAGCTGAAGCGCCGGGGCCTGCCGGTAGATACTGGAGTTTATACAATGGAACAAGCTGCCGCTCAATTGCGAGCCATGAAGGGAGGGGCGGTATGCTGAAGGATATCACGTTGGGACAATATTTTCCCGGTACAAGTCCGCTGCATCGGATGGATCCAAGGGCAAAGCTGCTGATCCTGATTTTCTACATTGTCGCCATTTTTGTGTGTAACGGGCTGATTCCCTATGCTATTTGCGCCGCCGGGCTGGCGGCGGTTATCGCGCTTTCGCGGATTTCTCCCAAACTGATTTTGAAGTCCCTCAAGCCGGTGGTTTTTATTGTGATCTTTACCGGTGTGCTCAATGTGTTGTATACGCCGGGCCAGGAGCTGTGGCGATGGTGGATTTTTAAAATTACCTTGGAGGGTATTTATACCGCGCTGACCATGATTGTTCGAATTCTGCTGCTGGTGGCTTCCACAAGTCTGCTGACTTATACAACCTCTCCTATGGCGCTGACCGACGGTCTGGAGCGGCTGCTGGGTCCGCTGAAAAAGCTTCACGTGCCGGTTCACGAATTTGCTATGATGATGTCCATCGCTTTGCGGTTCATCCCTACTCTGATTGAAGAGACCGAAAAGATTATGTCGGCGCAAAAGGCCCGGGGAGCTGACTTTGACAGCGGAAATATTTTTCGTCGGGCCAAAGCCCTGGTGCCGGTGCTGGTGCCGTTGTTTGTTTCGGCTTTTCGCCGGGCGGATGAGTTGGCTTGCGCCATGGAGTGCCGGCTGTATCATGGAGGCGTAGGCCGCACCCGGCTGCATACTTTGCGCTATGGCCGGGTAGATTTGTGGGGCGGATTGCTGTCGGTGGCGGTTTGCGCCGCCGCTATTGCCCTGAGTCGGCTGCTATGAAAACAGCGCTGGTATTATCCTATCTGGGAACTGGGTATCATGGCTGGCAGCGGCAAAACAACGCTATGACCATCCAGCAGTTGTTAGAGGAAGCTTGGGAAAAAACCTGCGGCCGGCCGGCGATTTTTTCTGGCTGCGGCCGTACTGACGCTGGCGTTCACGCCAGGTATTATGTAGCTTCCATTGACCAGGTGTCTTCCATTCCGTTGGAGCGGCTGCCTCTGGCGCTTAACGCTCGCTTGCCCGACGGGGTGGTAGTGAAAAAGGCGGTGCTGGCGCCCGATGGGTTTGACGCTCGCTTTTCTTGTGTCAGTAAGGAATATACCTATTTCATTCATAACAGCCGGGTGCGGGACCCCTTTTTGGTGCGGCGGGCTTGGAACTATCCGCAAACGCTGGAGGTGGAGGCTATGGCCAGGGCCGCAGGGGATTTTGCGGGAACGCATGATTTTGCCGCCGTCAAAAATGAGGGTACGCCGGTAAAGTCCACCGTTCGAACCATTTATTACTGTTGCGTCGAGCGGCGGCAGGGGGATTTGATCGCCATTCGCGTGTGTGCCGATGGGTTTTTATATAACATGGTACGGGCCATTGCCGGAACCTTGGTTTATGTTGGAGTGGGAAAACTTTCCGCCGAGGGGATACCCGCTTTGCTGGAAAGCCGGAATCGGGAGGCGGCTGGACCTACCGCGCCGCCATGGGGGTTGTATATGACCGCGCTGGACTATCAAATGGAGGAACTGGATGGAAGAGCGGATTGACCCTGGGAAAACCGGAAAGCAAAAGAGCAATATTACCCGTTTTCGCCGGGATAAGCGGCTGATGGTAGCGGGGGGACTTCGTTCGCTGGCCCTGCTGGGGATGTTGGCCACAGTGATTTTTGCCATTTTTCAATACCGAGAGGAGTTAAATCCAGATAATTTGCGTCGGTTGATTTCTTATTTACAGGCTGCCAGCCGGACGGTCAATCCTTTTACCCAATATCAATTTGAGTCTGGATTGAAAACGGTATACGCCCCTTTGGGCGAGGGGCTGGTCGTTTCCTCCGGCGATACCTATTCTTTTGTTAGCGGGTTGGGGGATGCGAGCTATTCCATTCAGCTGGGATACAGCAATCCTGCCATTTGCACTTCGGATAAGTATGCATTGATTTATGATCGGGGAGCAGGAGGCTTTTGTGTGGCAAACGGTTTTGCTGAGTATCTAAACGGCCAGCTTTCCAGCCCAATTTTGTCAGCCTCCATGAATCGGAACGGCGCGTTTACCCTGGTGACCAACGAGACGGGTTGCCGGTCGGCCGTAACAGTTTATAGCGCCCGGCAAAAATTGCTTTGCAAGTGGCTTTCTACCCAATATTATGTGCTTCATACTTCCATCAACCCGGAAACCAGCTATTTTGGGGCAGTATGTCTGGGGCAGGAGGGTTTGCGCGCCTATACCCGTTTGTTATATTTCCGAATTGGGGAGGAAGAGGCCGCTTGGACTGCCGAACTGGGGGAAAAACAGGTCTATTCTCTCACGCATGATAAAAGCGGAGGCCTCGTCATATTATGTGACGATGGCGTTTACCGGTATGATCAACAGGGAACACTTACAGCCAGCCGGTTGTTTTCTTTGCCGGTGGGGCGGTTTTCCATCCAGGAAGAAGGAGAACTGTTGATTTCCTTTGACCACACTGACCGGTCCAGCCGCAATACCGAGGGATTGCTTTTAGGGGAAGCATTGGAGCCGATTTGGCAGGGAAGCTTTGCCGGTTTGCCTCGGGCGGTGAGCTGCCGGAGCGGGTGCGCCGCTTTTTTAATGAGTGGACAGTTAGAATTGATTCAATATGGAGACGCGGTCCCGGTGGCCAGCGCTTTGCCCAGCGACGCTGCAAGGGATGTAGTGGTGGACGATGATGGAAGTCCAATTTTGTTTTACATTGACCGGGCCGAGCGGGTTCGGCTGGAGGAGGAAGCCCCATGAATTTATCGTTTTTTAGCAGGGCCTTTTGGTGGGACCTTTTATTTGTTTTGATTCTGACCGTCTGTATCCATAGCGCTGCCCGCAGGGGAGCTTTTCGGGCGTTAGCTGGCCTGGCGGGAACACTGGCGGGCTTTGTTCTGGGTAATGTATTTCAGGGGAAATTGGCGCCGTTGCTGGAGCCGGCCCTCCGTCCAGCGGTGGATTCTCTGGTTCAAAAAGCTGACTTAAGCCAGCTGGCCAATGTTGAGGAAGGCTCCTTATTTTCTGGTTTGGCAACCCAGGGAGCCCTGGCCGATAAAATGAGCGCCCTTTACCAATCCTTAATGGAGCAGGTGGGGGAGCTGATTACCACCGCTCTGGCGCCGGTGGCGGCTTTTTTCCTGATTTTTATCGCCACAAAACTGGCGATTCGTCTGTTATGCCTTTTGTTGGATTTGGATATTCCGCTGCTTAGTGGGCTAAACCGAGCGGCGGGAGCCATACTAGGGGCGGCGGCTGGCTGTGTTACCATTGTGATTGTCTGCTGGGCTGTGATGCGGTTTGCGCCGGTTGAGCCTCTGGGACTGCTCAGCCAGGAATGTTTGCGGCAAAGTCTGATTGGCGGGTTGCTGGCGCCTTTGTTTACGCCAAAGATCTGACCGGGGGAATTGGAAATGGAAAAGCAAAAGCAGCCCT
The DNA here is from genome assembly GCA_949740695.1 of uncultured Eubacteriales bacterium. Taxonomy (GTDB): domain Bacteria; phylum Bacillota; class Clostridia; order Oscillospirales; family Butyricicoccaceae; genus UBA4644. Next base: position 153 of record CATJIY010000081.1, on the reverse strand, counting down.
TTTGGACGGTTCCTAATATATTGTCCCTGATACGAATTGGGCTGGCGCCTGTGTTTCTTTGGTGCTTTTTTTCAGATCTGCCGCATGCCTGGATGTGGGCGATGGCGGTGTTCCTTACTGCAGGAATTACCGATCTGTTGGATGGATGGCTGG
>CATJIY010000080.1 GCA_949740695.1 uncultured Eubacteriales bacterium | reverse complement strand
TAGGATCCGGATTCGGCTTAGCGTCAGGGTCCGTCGGCTTGCCATCGGGATTTTCGGTTTCATTGTCGCCTTTATCCAGCTCGGGCAAACGGCCAATCGCCATGATGTCGCTGAGGTAATAGCTCTTTCCATCTACAAAGACCACCTGCTGTCCGCCGGAAACACCCGTACCGGTGACCTTGCCCACGATCTCCTGCAAAACGCCCTTGTTGTCAAACTGGCCGATGGTGACTTCCTGTCCCACCAGCGATCCGGCATACATCATAACGCTTGCGTCAGTAATGTTCTGGATGGCCTGTACCACTGTCATCTGAACCATCTGGTTCAACATGTCGTTGGTGTCCATGGTGTTATCAATGGACTGGTTCTGAAACTGGGCTACCATCAACGTCAAAAAATCCGTCATGGACAGGCTGTCATTGCTCTTGGTCGCGACCTGCACCTTGGAATTCTTTAAAAGATTTCCGGTGGCGTTGGTTGGGACAAAACTAGAAAGATCGCCCATAAAATCGCTCATGCTTGGTTCATCCTTTCCTCAGATTTTTGGCTCAGAGAGTTTCCAGGGGAGTCAATCCCAGCCGAAGCTGCTGTAAAAAGTCCTGGGGCTGTTGCCGGTCCTGCCGGCGATGCTGCCGCTGGTTCTCTTGCCCGTTTTGTTCAGATTGGCTGTTGTGCCCTTCGTAATAGCCCTGGCTGTCCTCCCGGCGTTCCACCTGAACGGTAACCTGCTCCTGGCTGCGTTCCGCAACCATAGATTGTAATCCGGCGGCGTGCTTCTCCAGCAAGGATTGGGTCTGCGCTTTTTCTGCGGTAAGCACTACGTGAATGATTCCGTCGGCCCGCCGGGTGATCTCCACCTGAACGCTGCCCAGATTAGAGGGCGTCAAATGAATCTGCACTTTGGATTCGCCTGTTTCCAACGCTTTTTCCAGCTGAATTGCCACCTGCTTTTCCGCAGGCTGGTCCTCAGGCGTTTGTTCTGCCGGGGCGGCTTCGCTGACCTTCACATAAGTGGCGTTTTCCTGCCGGAATACCGGCTGGCTTTCCGGCCGGTCAATGGTCAGCCCGGGTTCCTCCTCCTCTGACTGCTCCTGCTGGGCTTGGGGGGCCTGCGTTTGACGAACCGGCTTTTCCGCCGTCTGCCGGATTTGCTCTGGTTGCTCCTGTCCAGTCTGAGCGGTGGAAACCGCTTTCGCTTCCGGTTGAACCGTTTGTTGGACTGGTTCCTCCGCTTGCGCCTCTGGCTGTGCCGTTGGAATCTGCCGAGCCTCCAGCGCTGTTTGCTGAGGGATTTGCTGGCCAGGCAGTTCCTGCTGTACTTCTTCCGACTCCATCGCGATGACCGGAACCGGCGCCGCTTCCAGCTGAGGTTGTTCCGCCTCTACCGCTGGCTGAAGGTTCTGCGCCGCAGGGGATTGCATCACCAAGGCTGCCGCCAGCTCCATCTGCCGCTGTTGGGCCATGGGGTCGGTCAAAACCGGCTGCTCCTCCTGTCCTTCTCCCTGTTCCTGTCCAGCAGTCTGGATCTGTCCGTCTTTCGTCCCTTGGGTCTGCCCGGCGGTTTGGTTCTGAGCGGTTTGATCCAGCAGCTTATGAAAATCGCTGGCCTCTCCATCCTTGCCAGAAGGTTTCGCCAGCCCTTTGGCATTGGCCATACCCGCCGTCATGGACACCAACAGATCCAATACGCCATTATAGGCTTGGGTTTGTTCCATTTTGGGTTCCTCCTTTCTAAAGAATGATCTATTTCCAAAAGGACGGTCTCCCGCCCGATTTGGCAAACCTTAAACCGAAACCGCCGCGGCAGCGGTGGTCCGGGCTAGAGAAACCAGCTCTTCAATGAGCTGTTCCTCGCTTTTCGCCGCAGCCTTGTTGTAACTTTCCAGTTTTTTCTCCCGCAGCTTTTCCAGGGAAGAGGTATCTTTTTTCGCCTCCACCACCTGGGCGCGCTTGGCTTCCTCCTGGGTTTTTACCGCCGCCAGCTTGTCATGTTCCAGCTGAATCTGCTGCTCCATGGCCCGCAGGCCATTTTGATAAAGCAACGCCTCGGTAATCATCAGGCCTTGGCTCTTCTTTTGAGAATATTCCTCATCATAATCTTGATAGGCTTTTTCCACTGCCTGCACCAGTTCTTCCTGCCGGTGCACCTGGGCCAAAATAGCGGCGTGCTCCCCTTGAAGGGCCTCCAGCACTTGCTGCTTGTAATCCAATACGGTTTCCAATGAAAAACGAAACTGCTTCATGATATGTTTGCTTCTCCTTCTGGGGACCAGACCAGCCCTTAGGCCAGGGTCGCCTCCAGTTGTTTCAGACATTCTTGATAAGAAAACGCTTCATCAATGGCCTGGGTTAAAAAACGGTTGACCCCGTCGATTTTGGAAAGCGCGTAATCCAAGTTGCGGTTGCTGCCTGCTTTATACGCGCCGATGGCCACCAGGTCAGCGTTTTTTTCATATACGCTGAGGATATCCCGCAGCCGGGAGGCCAGCCGCCTGTGCTCGGGCGGAACAATCTCTACCATCAGGCGGGAAATGGAAGCCCCAATGTCGATGGCCGGGTAATGATTGCCGTTTGCCAGGGCCCGGGAAAGCACAATGTGTCCGTCCAAAATACCTCGAACGGTATCAGCGATAGGCTCGTTGGTGTCGTCGCCCTCCACCAAAACAGTATAAACGCCAGTGATGGATCCTCTTTCAAAGTTTCCGCTGCGCTCCAGCAATTTGGGCAGTTCGGCGTAAATAGAGGGGGTGTAACCTCTGGCCACCGGCGGCTCCCCAATGGCCAAGCCAATCTCTCGCTGCGCCATGGCAAATCGGGTAAGGGAATCCATCATCAGCAACACGTCATATCCCTGATCCCGAAAATACTCCGCGATACCGGTAGCCACGCTGGGACACTTCATCCGCAACATGGCTGGGTGATCCGAGGTCGCCACCACCAAAACCGAACGGCGCATGCCTTCTTCCCCCAGATCCTTCTGGACAAACTCCAGAACTTCCCGTCCCCGCTCGCCCACCAGGGCAATCACGTTGATATCGGCTTTGACGTTTTTGGCAATCATACCCATGAGGGTGGATTTCCCCACGCCAGATCCAGCGAAAATGCCAATACGCTGCCCTTTCCCAATGGTCAAAAGCCCGTCAATGGCTTTGATGCCAAACTCCATCCGCTCCCGAATGGGGGGGCGCTGCAGAGGATTGATATGAGAACCGCTGATGCAATAGGCGGCGCCGTTTTCAAAAGGCTCCTTTCCGTCAATCGGTTGGCCCAGAGCGTTGATAATCCGGCCTCGAAGAAACTCCCCCACCCGCAAGGTAAGTTGGGCCCCAGTATTTCGAACAAAGTTCCCCGCCGAAATGCCGCTCATATCAGAATAGGGCATCAAAAGAATATGATCGTTTTTAAACCCTACCACTTCGGCGGTCATCTGACCGCCAGAATCGCTGTTGTAAATGCGGCAGATATCCCCTACCGCCGCCCGGCCTCCGGAGGCTTCTATAGACATGCCGACAATGTTTTCAATCTTGCCCGTCAAACTATAGGTCTCCGCGTTTTGTACCTGACGGATCATTCGTTGAAACATGAAAGCGCCTCCTTTCACTGGGCTGCAATGGTCTGCTTTTGGAAAAATGCTTTGGTTTGCGGTGTATTTATCTCAAAACTCCGCCGCCTGTGGAGAACAAATCTCCTCCAGGGATGGCTTCCCCGCCAAGGCCGCTCCCCGAGGAAGCCACCCCCGTAAAGGGAGCCGGACCGCCGGTGGGAGTATCCATCAGCAGGCTTCGGATGTTATTGAGCTGAGTAGATGCGCTGGCGTCAATGATTTCGTCAGGCATTTCTATGACGCAGGTACCCGATTCATCATCCGCCATGGGGATGATGCGCACCCGGTCGGAAAGGGTCTGAAGGGCGGAAGCCAAAGCGGCGGGAATCTGCCCCATACGCCTGGCGTCACATTCCGCAATGTAAATATGGACCCACTCCCGTTTTTTACGCTTTTCCACTGCGGTTTGAATCATCCGCCCAACCACATCGGCGCTGGACCGCAAACTGACGCTGATGACTTTTTCCGCAATGGCCAGAGAAAGATCCCGCAGTTGATCTACATTTTGCTCCAGCTGCCGGTCGAGAGCCAAGCCAGCCTGGTCAAAGAATGCCTGAACCTCTTCTTCCAGCCGTTTGGCCTGTTCTTCCCGCTGGAGAGCGGCCTCCTGCCGCCCTTGGGATAGCCCCTGCTGGTAGCCCTCTTGTCTTCCGGCCTCTTGCGCCGCCAAGCGAATATCCTCCGCCTGAGCAAGCGCTTGGCTTTCCCCCTGCCGGATCAGCTCCTGGGCTTCTGCCCGAGCTTCTTCCAGAATCTTCTCCGCCTGAATCTTCGCAAAGCTGACCGGCTCCTCCTCGGGATCGGAAACCGCTTCCTCCGGAGCGTCTTCCGGCTCTTCGAACGCTTCCAAACCCGATTGAGGCAGTTGCTCCGGCGCTTCCTCCAGATCTCCGCTAACCGTCAGCTCGGAAGCGTCGGGAAAGCGGTAAGGCTCCGCTTTGGGGCGGGTCAGCCGTTTGAGTATATTACTAGGCAATGATATCGTCCTTTCCGCCCTTCAGGATAATGATCTCGTTGCGCTCCTCCAGCAACCGGATAATATCCACGATGCGCTGCTGCGCTTCCTCCACGTCCTTCATGCGGACATTGGTAGTGATCTCCAGATCGTCTTTGATGCTCTGGGCCATACGGGTGGACATGTTGGCAAACAGTTTGTTTGCCACTTCGCCGTTGGCCGCCTTGAGGGCCAGCACCAGATCTCTGGGGTCGCAATCCCGGACAAACCGCTGAACCGACCGGTCGTCCATGGTGATGATATCCTCGAAAACAAACATCCGCTTGCGGATTTCGTCGGCCAGTTCCTGATCGTAAGCAGAGAGCTGATCAAAAATGTTTTTCTCGCTGGCCCGGTCTAGATTGTTGACCACGTCAGCCACATAGTCGATACCGCCCACCTTCACGTCAGCGTTGGTAATGATATTGGAGAATTTCTTGTTCATCTCGGCCTCTAAAATCTTAATGGCCGCAGGGGAAACGCTTTCAATCTTGGCGATGGATTCCACCACACGAACTTGCTTTTCAGGGTCCAGCTGGGCGACAACGCCCGCCGCTTTGTCTGAATCCAGATAAGAGAGCACCAGCGCGATGGTCTGGGCCCGCTCGTTTTGCAAAACCGAAAACAGCGACTTGACGTCCGCTTTGTTCATAAAGGCAAACTGCCGCTCCTTCAGCGTCTTGGTGACCTTGCTCAGCAGCTCCTCAGCCGCCTGAGAGCCGTAGGCCTTTTCCAAAACCGCCCGAGCGTATTCCAACCCGCCCTCAGTGACCGCCTTGTTGGTCATGCACATCTTATAATAATCAGACAGCACTTCCTCGGTCTGGTCGGAATCCAGATAGCCTAATCGGGCCACCTCTACGGTAAGGGTCTCCACGTCCTTAGGCTCCATGTATTTATACAGTTGAGACGCTTTATCGGTGCCCAAGGCCACCACCACGGCGGCGGCCCGCTGGGGGTTGGTCAGATCCAACAGGGGCTTTTTTTCCACAGCAGGTTCGGCGGGAGGAGCGGCAGCCGCCCCAGTCTCCTGCTCTTTCTCCGGCTTTTCCGCTTTGGCAGTCTTGGCTTTAGGCATTCTCCTCGCCTCCTCTCAGGAGAGAACGGATCATCTGGGCGGCAATCTCCGGATTTTCATCCACAAACTTGCGGATCTCACGCCGCAGCTCCATACTCTTTTCGGTCTGAATTCCCATTACGTCGGCGCCGCCGCCATCGGCCAGCGCCACTGCGGCAGCCTGCCCCGGCAGCATGGCTTGCAGCTGCATCTCCAAAGCCAGCTGTTCTTCTTCTTCCTTGCGGCGCTTTTTCTTGCGCTTGCTCCGAAGAAGCAAAAGGACCACCAGTAAAATCAGGAAGAGCGCCAGTCCGCCCAACGCCGCGTAAAGCGCCCAGCTGGGAAGCCCCAAGAAGGGCTGGGCAGGGTCCGGCGTGACAACCGGCCGCTCATAGAACGGCTGGGCCAACACCGAGATTTTGCTATCGGCATATTCCGGCGTGATACCCGCCTGCCGGGCGGCATGATCTCGAATGGACTCCAGGTTCACCGCTCCGGCGGTGGTAGAGTTGATCGTAATGGACACCATACAATCGGTAACGATTCCCGCAGTACGCTCCACATGGGTTTTCGTGGTGGAGTGGAGATAATCGGTCTGGCCGCTGTTGTAAATCTCCTGCTCGTCGCCGTTAACGTTCATTTCGTTGTTCACATATTCGTTGAGGTCCGAGTTGACCTGACTGCCGACCACACCGCCCACTTGCTCGTCACCGCCCCGAATAATTCGCTGTTCCCAAGCGGTGCTACCGATAATGCCTTTGCCATCGGTGGAGCCGTCGGCCGCCCAATCGGGCAGTCGCACATCGTCCAGATCCTGAATGGTTTGATTGATGTCAATGGTGGTATTGACCTCAGTGCGAACGTTTTCCTCGCCGTAAAGTGGGATAAGCACCTGCATAATGCGGGTGCGAATACGATTATTATATTCTTCTTCCAGCTGAAGTTTGAGAGCGGAAGTGTCCTCAGTGTCGGCAAGTCCGCCGAAGCTGCTGTATTGGTTGCCGTAAGAGTCCACGATGGTGACGTTGTTTACATCCAAATCCTGTAGCGCCCGGGAAACCAGCGCGGCGATGGCGCTGGCGTATTTTTTCGGCATGGTAGCCCCTGCTTCCATCTCCACAACCACAAGAGCCTGGGCGCTGACCATATTGGAACTGTCCAAAATGTAGGTCCGGTCGGTGCCCGGCGTCAGCGTAACCGTCGCGTTGCGCACCCCGTCCAAAGTGCGAATACAAGCCCCCAGCCGCTCGTTCAGCAAAAGGAGGTAAGCAGTGGTCCGCTCCGATTCGGTAGCCAGCGAGCCAACATTGTCATAATAGGTAGAATAGCCAAAACCAGTCTCAGGATAATCGGCCATAGCCAGATCCATCTTCAGCTCTGGCTCCAGTTCAGACGGCACCAAAATCGTGTCGTTACCTTCCACCCGGTAGCTTTTGACCCCCTGGGTCTCCAAAAAGGAGGTGACCGAATTGATCTCCTCCCGGCTCAGTCCGGTAAACAGGACAGCATATGGCCGGCTATTGAGATAGATGGTGATACCTGCGGCAATCACCACAACCAAGACCGCGCCGATGATCCAAATTTTCTTGGATATTTTTCCCAATTTTTCTTTGGCCTTTCCCAGAAAGGCCTTTGCTTTCTCGTTCAAGTGCGATCCTCCTCCAACCCAGGAGTAGCATATGTACCGCGATCTCTTCCGTCCCAGACGGTATTCCCGCGGCTTTTCCTAAAAATCCGCCCGGCATCTTCCAGGCTGCGTCTAACCCCCGCCCTTTGATGGGAAATATTTTTTAAAAGGAAACAAAAAGATTTTTGCATCTTTTAGACCATTAGATCATTAGACCATGTTTCAAAACGAAACCGCGAACTGTTTCAAACGTTTTCCATCGCGTCTTTCGCGGCCAAAGGCAGTTATTCCAATTTCTGACAGAATCTTAAATGCTCATGCGAGACAACTCAGAATAAGCGTCCAGCGCTCGATTGCGCAACTGCACCAGCATATCTACCGAGATCTGGTACTTAGCCGCAGCAATCATCATAGAGGAAGGGTTATCCAGCTGGCCAGTGGCCAAAAGATATTCGGTTTCGCTAAGCTTGGCGTTGGTATCCTTCACTGCGTCAATAGCTGTCTGAAAGATCTGGCCAAAGGAAGCCCCCTCCGACTGAACTGGAGAGACGGCTTCTTTGTTTTGAAGGGCCGAAATGGAACGAATACTTTCAATAGGCGATATCATAAAGCTGCTCCTTCATTTACTGTTCAAAATCACAAAAACGCGCCATGGTTGGCGTATGTCCGTTTACCGGCCAATTTCCAATCCCTTGGAAATCACTGCCTTTACTGCGTTCAACGCAGTGACGTTGGCCGAATATGCCTGTGTCGCCGCCATGGCGTCAGTCATCTCTTTGACCATATCCACATTGGGCAAATTGACATATCCCTCCTCATCTGCGTCAGGATGGGTGGGGTCATAAACGATTTTTAGTGGGGACTGATCCTCAATAATGCCGGTAACCCGAACGCCGCCCGCTTTTTCATACCCTCGATTAGGCGCCAGCCCGTCGGCCGCCCGGGCCATTGCCGCCCGAAAACCCTCTTTCCCGGTTTCCGACTGAAAAACCACCAGTTTACGCCGGTAAGGTCCTTCACCGTTTTCCGTACGGGTAGTGTTGGAGTTGGTGACGTTTTCCGCCACCACGTCCAAGCGGAGCTGCTGGGCCGTCAGCCCGGAACCGATAATATTGATCGTGCTTAAAAAAGCCATGACAAAGCTCCTTCTTTACTGTCCGCGCACCGCTGAGCGCAGGGCGCCCAACTCGCTGTTGATGGCGCTGAGCACATATTGCAGCTGATAGGCGTTACGGATCAGTTCCACGCTTTGCTCGGTAACGTTAACGCCGTTTTCATCCATGCGGGTTTCTTCCAGATGTTCCATTACGCCAAACGCGCTGGTCTCCAGCACTTCCCGAACGTTTTTTTTGGCGGAATGGGACGCGGCGGCCGCCTTCAACCGCTGCTGCAAGGTTTCCTCAAAGGTAACCACTTTGGCTTTATAGCCGGGAGTTTCCGCATTTGAAATATTATCTGCGATAGCCGCCTGCTTGGTCCACAGAAAGCCCATCGACTTTTCCATCATCAATAAAGAATTTCCCGATAAAAAATCCATCTCTCCGCTTCCTTTCACTCGCCGCATCGCCCACACCATCCGGGAAAACTACTTTGCACAAAAGCCCGAACTTGAGCGCACAAAAGTAAGAGGTTTCCTAAAAAGGGGCCTCTAGCCGCTGTCTGATTGTAACAAGTTTTCATTCATTATGCAACATTTTTTGAAAAAATGCAACCCCTTTGGCGCCATTTTTTCATTGTTTACATTGCGCTTTTCCACATTTTAGACCGTTTTTGTAATTTATTTGTCTATCCATAAGATTTTTCCCAATATTTGGATAAGAATTTGAACATTTTCACAAAATATCTATCCCCATTTCCCCAGTCTTACCGCAATCTTCCGTTGACTTTTTAAAAATTTTTATGCCAAAATTCCTTTATTTTTATGCGCATTTCAGGATTTTTTTATTTTGCGCGTAGGATACGCGCGTTTCCGTCACAAGCCGACTTGATTTGACGTCTTTATTTTATGACGCTCCCCAAGCAGATGTTCCTCCCTTTTTTCCGAAGCAATTTTACTTTTTGCGCCTCAAATTGGCGTGTTTTTTGCCAGCAATGGCTGTTATTGTCAATTTGAATCTTTACTACTTCTTTTGCATTTCCTTAAGCTTTTCTTAAACCCGCTGGTATTCACATTTTGTTCACAAAACCCAAGCCTTTTTCCCGTATAATGCAAACGAAAGGGTCCGCCCTTTCCCTTGATTCTAAAAGAAAGGTTCATCCGCCGGAAGGCCGCGCCCTTCCACGGTAAGGGTAC
>CATJIY010000079.1 GCA_949740695.1 uncultured Eubacteriales bacterium | reverse complement strand
GCAGCAAGCTCCCGACCATCCGATTTTATGGAATGTTCCTGAAACCGATTATCTGAAATTTTATCTGTTCCAAGTGGTATGATTCTTGGGATCTTCTATGGCTGAAAGGATGAATGAGATGAGCGGAAAAAAGATTCTGAAGTGGTGCTGGTTTCCCGTTTTGTTGCTGATTTTGGTAGCTTGGTATTTTTATCCGGTTCGATTTTTGGACGGCATCGCGCCCCAGGAGGTGGCTTCCATCCAGTTTTTTGACGGAAACACCGGTTGTGCGATGGAAATCACCGATCAGACGATGATCGCCCAGATCGTAGAGAATATTCAAAGCGTTCCGGTGCGCCGTACCGGCATCTCTCTGCTAAAGATGGGTTACCGCTTTCAGCTGACCTTGCTGGACCAGGATGGAAAGGAACTGGATCGGTTGATTCTTGACTCTGAGGATACCATCCGTAAGGATCCCTTTTTCTTTACCAGCGATACTGGAGGGCTATGTTACGACCTCATCTGGGAAATGATGGATCGCACCTATGGATCCTCCTCCGGCCGTTGAACCTGGTCTGGCCTGAACCCTTACCATTGAAAACGCCTATGGAGATTTGGGAAATAAGAGAGAAACGAGGCGCCGATCATGATGAAGCAAATTCATAAATTAATCGCAGGGGTTGCCTTCCCTAAAATTGGAAGGCGAACGGTAAAATCTTTGGCGGCCTCTACGCTGGTGGCGTTACTTTATAGTATCACTGACCGAAATCCTTGTTTTGCTTGTATCGGCGCGGTTTATGGCATGGGGAGCAGCTTTCAGGGCGGGCTGCAAAGCGGTGGGAACCGGTTTATCGGAACTCTGATCGGCGGCATCCTGGCCATACCGTTTTATTGGTTGATTCATCTGTCCGGCTGGCCGATACCCGAATGGATCTGGTTGCTGGTCGGATTGTTTTTTGTATTGTATATTCACCAAATGTTTGGTGCAACCAGCGCTATCCAGCCGGGGACGGTGGTATTTTTTGTAGTGATTGAGACGGTGGCGCCAGAGCGGTATATCAGCTATACCATTGCCCGAGTGATTGATACCGGCATCGGAGTAGTGGTGGCGTTGTTGATCAACAAATTGTTTCCTAATCCGCCGGATGCGATTCGTTTGGTCCCAGAAATCCCGCCGGCCCAAGCGGCTCCGGCAGAGCAGGTTTCCCTGGTAGAACCGCCTCCGGCTGGGCCGGAAAAAAAGACATAATCTTGCTCGTTTCAGCCCATTGGATAGAAACAGCCCGTTTTCCGGTAAAATTTTTGTGTGCTTTAATGCTTTACTTTGTTAATGCAATGAAGTAAAATAAACTTATCATATATTCTTGAGGTGGAAGCTGGGGAAAAAGGCGGTTGCAGATAGCGGCTATTTTGGAACTCGAATTCGCCTTTGATGATTGGAAGGATGAACCCGGAATGACAATGGATATAAGTACCCTCACACGGGGAGAAGTGATTGCCTTAGGCCTGCGGTCCCTGGCCCAGCGGAAAGGCTACCGCAAATATCATATGGGCCGGTTTGAGGAATATGGACTATACCAGGCGAACCGCAGTTTTCTCTCCAGCGAGCAGGTCTTGACCTTTACCGATTTGGATGGGCGGCTGCTGGCCCTTCAACCCGACGTAACGCTTTCTATTGTGAAAAATGCGCATCCCGAGCCAGATAGCTGTGAAAAATATTATTACCAAGAAAAGGTTTATCGCCCCAGTCGGGAGAGCCGCACTTTTGTGGAGATTGACCAGATGGGCTTGGAATGTTTGGGCAACGTGACTCCGGAGGATACGGCGGGCCAGCTTGGCTTGGCGCTGGAAGCTTTGGCTCTGTGCGGAGGCAGACCGGTATTGGAGCTTTCTCATATGGGCTTTGTCACCGGATTGCTGGATGGATATTCAGTAGAAGAATCTTTGCGCCCCAGGCTGCTGGAACTGATCGGGCGCAAGGCCGCCCATGAGCTTTGCGAGTATGGGCGCAAGGCTGGACTGGACCCTATGCAGATTGAGGATTTGCTAGAGCTGTTGACCCTTTCCGGACCGTTTGCCGAAACCTTGGAACGGGCAAAAACGCGGATCCGTAATCCGGCTATGGAAGCCGCTTTGACCGGGCTGGCCCAGTTGTACGCCAGTTTGGAGCAAGATGCGAAGCAGCTGATTTGGCTGGATCTTTCCCTTACTGGAGATATGGAGTATTATAATGGGCTGGTTTTTCAGGGTTATCTCTCTGGTCTGCCCGCGCCGGTGCTCAAAGGCGGACAGTATGACCTGTTGGCCCGCCGGTTCACTCCCAACGCTTCAGCCGTAGGCTTTGCGCTTTATCTCAACGAGTTGGACCGGTTGGACCATCTCTCAACCGAAAAGCAAACTCAGGACGATATGCTGAATGTGGCGCTTCCCAAAGGGCGTCTGGGGGATCAGGTATCCCGGTTGTTGAGCCGGGTGGGCTATGGCGGCGCAGAGGCGGCTGGAGATACTCGCCGCTTAGTGGTGGAAAACCCCCAGGCAGGTATTCGTTATTTTTTGGTGAAGCCTAGTGATGTGGCTATCTACGTGGAGCATGGAGCCGCTGATGTGGGCATTGTAGGCAAGGATGTGCTGACCGAGTCCCAGGCAGACGTTTATGAACTGCTGGATACTGGGCTGGGGAAGTGTCGAATGTGCGTGGCGGGCAAAGTAGATTTTATGGATGATCCTGGACGGGCGCTGCGAGTAGCCACGAAGTTTGTTCATATTGCCAAGGAATATTATGGAAGTCAGGGGCGGGATATTCAAATTATAAAGTTGAACGGCTCTATTGAGCTGGCGCCCCTGTTGGGCCTGTCCGATGTGATTGTAGATATCGTGGAAACCGGCGCCACCTTGCGGGAAAACGGACTAAAAGTGCTTACCGGTTTTATGCCTATCAGCGCCCGGCTGATTGCCAATAAAGGGGCATATCCCTTTAAGAAAAAAGCAATTATGACCCTATTGGAAAAATTGAGCGAGGTGACCGAATGATTCCCATTTATCGTTTATCAGATCTGGAGCCCAGCCAAATCTTAAATCGGGATATTCAAGAGGAGGAACAAGTTTCTCAAGCGGTGGAACAGGTAATTGCCAGCGTGCGCCAGCGGGGGGATCGGGCATTGTTGGACTATACCCGGCAGTTTGACGGAGTATCGCTAGAAAATCTCCAGGTTACAGTCCGAGAAATTGACGCCGCTTTTGATAAGTTGGACCCTGTTTTGCTGGAAACCTTAGAGCAGGCGGCGGAAAACATTCGGCGGTTTCACCAGTCCCAACTGCGGCAGGATCTGATGCTTACCCCTCAGCCGGGGGTGGTGTTGGGCCAGCGGTATACGCCTATTGAAAAAGCAGGTGTGTGCGTGCCTCGAACCCCTACCGCCTTTCCCTCTACCATATTGATGAATGTTATCCCTGCAAAGCTGGCAGGGGTAAAAAAGCTGATTTTGGTGACTCCGCCGGAAAAAGACGGATCAATTAATCCGGCGGCGTTGGCCGCGGCCCGGATAGCGGGAGCGGATCAAATTTTTAAGGTGGGGGGCGCTCAAGCGGTGGCCGCTCTGGCCTATGGTACCGAAACCATTCCGGCAGTAGATAAAATCGTTGGTCCTGGCGGCATTTTTGTGGCCACCGCCAAGCGTAAGGTCTTTGGTAGGGTAGGCATCGATATGATCGCCGGGCCTAGTGAGATTTTAGTGCTGGCGGACAGCGCCAGCAATCCGGCTTGGGTAGCTGCCGATCTTTTGAGTCAAGCGGAACATGATGTGTTGGCCAGCCCAGTGTTGGTCACTGACAGTCTGGACTTGGCGCAAGCGGTGCAGGCCCAGATAGAGTATCAACTGGAAACCCTTCCCCGGTGGGAAGTGGCTCAAAAAAGCGTGGAAATCAACGGTAAGATTTTACTTTGCCGGAATATGGAGGAGGCGGTGGATGCTGTTAACCGGATCGCCCCTGAACATTTGGAGCTTTGCGTAGAGGAGCCGTTTGCTGTTCTGGGCGCGATTCAAAACGCGGGCAGTATCTTTTTGGGCAGATATACGCCCGAGGCGCTGGGAGATTATTTTGCCGGGCCAAACCACACCTTGCCGACTAGCGGGACCGCCCGGTTTTCCAGCCCGCTAGGGGTGGATGATTTTTTAAAAAAATCTCAGACGATTTATTACACCCAGCAGGCGCTGGAAAACGTAACCGGCGGTGTGGCCGCCTTTGCCCGGGAGGAAGGGCTGGAGGCTCACGCCCGTAGCGTGGAAGCGCGCAGAAAACAGGAGGAGCCAGTATGAGCCGGTTTTTCGTCAAGCGTTTGGACCAGCTGGCCCCGTATACGCCAGGGGAACAGCCACAGGACCAGCAATATCTCAAGCTAAATACCAACGAAAGCCCTTTTCCCCCCAGTTCAAAGGCGTTGGAGGTCCTTAGCAGGGAAGCGGTTTGCCAGCTGAATTTGTATTCCGACCCAGATTGCAAAGCGCTGATTGCCGCCATCGCCAAGCGCTATAGCTTGGAGCCGGAGCAGGTGACTGTGGGCAATGGCAGCGACGAGGTGCTCGCCTTTGCCCTGCGGGCTTTTTGTGATGAAAACACTCCGCTGGCTTATGCGGACATCACTTACGGTTGTTATAAGACTTGGTGTAGCCTGCTGGGGGTGCCCTCCATCCAGATTCCACTGGAGGAGGACTATTCCATCAATCTGAAAAAATATGTTGGAGGCCAGGCTACCGTCATGATTGCCAACCCCAACGCCCCCACTGGATTGTGTAAAACGCCGGCGGAAATCGAGGTTGTGTTACAGGCCAATCGGGATCAGGTAGTGATTGTGGACGAGGCGTATATCGACTTTGGTGGGGAGAGCTGCGTTCCCTTACTGAAAAACTATGAAAACCTGCTGGTGGTACAGACCTATTCCAAGTCCCGAAATCTGGCGGGGGCCAGACTGGGCTTTGCCATGGGTAGCCAGGAATTGATTGCCGATCTAAACCGGATCAAATTTAGCTTCAATCCTTATAATGTTAACCGGCTGACCTGTCTGGCGGGCATCGCCGCTATGGAGGATGAGGCGTATTTTCAGCGCTGCATCCAGGAGATTATCCAGACGCGGAGCTGGACGGCTCAACAGCTGAAAGCTTTGGGCTGGACGCTTACCGATTCCAAGGCCAATTTCCTTTTTGCCCAGAGTGGGAAAATCCCTGGCGGAGTTATTTATCAAACCTTGAAAGAGCGGGGAATTCTGGTGCGGCATTTTAACGCGCCCAGACTGGAGAACCGCCTGCGGATTACCGTTGGCTCCCAAAATCAGATGGAGCGGCTGCTAGCCGCTGTAGCCCGGCTGGAAGCCGAATGGTAAAGGAGGCGTTTATGCGTACTGTGACTGTGAAACGGGATACCCGGGAAACCCAGATCGTCCTGACGCTCAATCTGGACGGCCGGGGAACGGCCGACGTCCACACTGGCTGCGGCTTTTTGGACCATATGCTGGAGCTTTTCGCCCGCCACGGACGGCTGGACCTGAATTTGGTCTGTCAAGGAGATTTGCAGGTGGACGCTCACCATACGGTGGAGGATTGCGGCATCGTTTTGGGTCGGGCCTTTCATCAAGCGCTGGGGGAACGACGGGGGATTCGCCGGTATGGCAGTATGATACTGCCTATGGATGAAACGCTAATGATTTGCGCCGCTGATCTTTCCGGTCGGGGTTACCTGGGTTGGGGAGTGACCCTGCCTAGCGCTAAGGTGGGGGAGTTTGACACTGAATTGGCAAAAGAATTTTGGCTGGCCTTTGTGCGGGAATGTCCCGGCGCAATGCATTTTCAAATGCTGGCAGGAGAGAACACCCATCATATCTTAGAGGCCTGTTTTAAGGGTATGGGCCGGGCGCTGGGCCAGGCGGTGGAAATTGAACCGGGCTATGAGCAGGAAATCCCCAGCACGAAGGGCACCCTCTGTTGACCGGAAACGGGAGGAAACAAGATGATTGGAATTGTAGATTATGGCGTGGGCAATCTGTTCAGTTTGCGGTCCAGTTTGGACTTTTTGGGATTGAAGAGCCAGGTTACTGGCGATCCCCAGGTTCTGCGGGCGGCCGACAGGATTATTCTGCCCGGCGTAGGTGCTTTTGGCGACGCTATGGAGCAGCTGCGCCGCACCGGTTTGGTGCCGCTGCTGGAAGAGGAAAGCCAAAAGAAGCCCTTATTGGGTATTTGCCTGGGGATGCAGCTGTTGATGGAGGAAAGCTGCGAATATGGCATCCACAAAGGATTGGGATTCATCCCTGGCCGGGTGGCTTCGCTGGAGGCCGATTTGCCAGATAAGGCCCTGAAAATCCCTCATATCGGATGGAACGCCCTGCATATTGTCAAGGACGATCCCTTGCTAAAGGATGTGCGGGAAGGGGAGTATATGTATTATGTTCATAGTTTTTATGCCACAGGTTGCCTGGAAAGTACTTTGGCGGTAAGCGATTACGGGTTGCCGGTTACCGGGGCGGTGCGTAAAGGCTTGGTCTGGGGAGTGCAGTTTCACCCAGAAAAAAGCGGCGAAGCCGGATTGCGGTTGCTACGGGCCTTTGGCCAGTTGAAGGGGGGTATATGATGGAGCTCTTACCTGCTATTGATCTGCGAGGGGGAAAAGTGGTCCGATTGTATCAAGGAGATTACGACCAGATGACCGTTTATGGCACAGACCCGGCGGCTCAGGCGCGGGCTTTCGCTCAGGCGGGAGCCCGGCAGCTCCATGTGGTAGATCTGGACGGAGCAAAAACGGGCGAACCTGCCAATGTAGAGGCGATCGGGGCCATTTTACAGGTGTCGGGTTTATCGGTAGAGGTGGGCGGCGGTATTCGTACCGAACAAACCATCCGGCAGTATCTGGAGCTGGGGGCGGAACGAGTGATTTTGGGCACTGCGGCTGTTCAGAATTTTACTTTCACCGCCAGTATGGCGAAAACCTACGGAACACACTTAGCCGTGGGGGTGGATGCGAGAGACGGTTTTGCTGCGGTGAACGGCTGGCTGGAACAGACCCGGGAGCGGGGAGAGGACCTGTGCCGTCGTTTGCGGGACGCCGGGGTGAAAACGGTAATTTATACCGATATCAGTCGGGACGGCGCCCAGCAGGGCGCCAATCTGGCGGCTTATCGGCAGTTGTGCGGGATTGCTGGGCTGCATATCATTGCATCCGGTGGCATCAGCGGGGAGGACGAGCTAGCTGAACTAGCCAATATGGGGGTCTGGGGCGCTATTTTAGGCAAAGCCCTTTATACTGGAAAGCTGGATTTGAGCCGCGTTCTGACCCGGCTGGAAAAGGAGGCGCGGCGATGATTACCAAACGCATCATTCCTTGCCTGGACGTGAAAGACGGCCGGGTGGTCAAGGGGACGAACTTTGAAGGGCTGCGGGATTTGGCCGATCCGGTGGAAATGGCTCGATATTATAATGCCGCTGGGGCGGACGAGTTGGTTTTTTATGATATTACCGCCAGCGCCCAGGGGCGAACGATTTTTACCGAGATACTTACCCGGGTGGCAAAAGAAGTGTTTATTCCCCTGACCGTGGGCGGAGGAATCCGCAGTTTGGAAGATTTTGACCGGGTGCTCAAGTGCGGCGCGGATAAGGTCAGCGTCAACTCAGGCGCTATCCGCAATCCTGGTCTGATCCGCCAGGCGGCTGAAAAATACGGCGACCAATGCGTGGTGCTGTCCTGCGACGTTAAGCGGGTGGACGGCCAGTTTATTCTTTTTGCCAAGGGCGGCCGAGAAAACACCGGCATCGACGCCTTGGACTGGATGGTTCAGGGCGTACAAAACGGAGCAGGAGAGCTGGTTATCAATTCCATCGACACCGATGGAGTTGGCGGCGGCTTTGATTTGGAACTACTGGATTTGGCGGCCAGCCGAGTAAAGGCGCCCATTGTGGCCTCCGGGGGTGCGGGGAAACAAGAGGATTTTGCGGAGCTGTTTTCACATCCCGGGATGGACGCTGGGCTTGCCGCAGGCATTTTTCACACCAAAAAGCTGGAAATCAACACACTGAAGCAATATCTGCGGAAAAACGGCGTGGAAGTGCGTCTGTAAGGAGACAATTATGGAACTGAAATATGACGAAAAAGGGCTGATCCCAGCCGTTGTACAGGATTATTATACCAAAGAGGTGTTGACTCTGGCTTATATGAACGCTCAGTCGTTGGCGTTGACCATCGCTGAAGGGCGGACGGTTTTTTGGAGCCGCAGCCGGCAGGCGCTTTGGCGAAAGGGAGAAACCAGCAGAAACGCCCAGAAGGTAGTTTCTATCACCGCTGACTGCGACGGGGACGCCTTGGTGGTGGAAGTCATCAAGGCAGGCCCTGCCTGCCACACTGGGGCGGAAAGCTGCTTTTTCAATTCAGTCTATGTGAGCGAGGAGGTTCAGCAATTTAGCTGGCAAGGATTATATCAGCTGATTCAAGGCCGTAAAACCCAGCCCAGGGAGGGCAGTTACACCACCTATCTTTTTGAAAAAGGGCCGGAAAAGATTCTAAAAAAGGTAGGAGAGGAATGTACGGAGGTGGTAATTGCCGGAACCAAGGGGGATAAAACCGAAACAGTTTATGAAATTGCCGATTTGCTCTATCATCTGTTGGTATTGATGGCCGCCATGGATATTTCTCTGGAAGAGGTTATGAAAGAGGAAGCCCGCCGCCATGTGATCGACCATAAGGTCAAGCAGGAGCGGATGCAGTGACGTTTCGGGAATGTACCGTTCACTGTCATACCAGCCTGTGCGATGGAAAGAACACTCCTGCCGAAATGGCAGCGGCGGCCTGTGCGGCGGGAGTAAAGGTATTGGGCTTTTCTGGCCATAGTTATACCCGGCAAGATGAATCTTATTGTATGAGCAGGGAAAACACCGCCCGTTACCGACAAGAAATTGGCGCGTTGCAAAAGCAATACGCCGGAAAACTATCCATCCTTTGCGGGCTGGAATGGGATCGGATTTCTGACGAGGCGCTGGAGGGCTGGGATTATACCATTGGCAGTGTCCATTATTTGGAGGGCCCCAAAACCGGGCGGCTATATCCGGTGGATCATACGCCGGAGGAATTATCTGCTTGTCTAGCCGAGTTTGACGGGGATGGGCTTGCTATGGCGGAAAGCTATTTTCAATCGGTGGCTCAGACGGCGGAAAGCGGTCCCACTATTCTGGGGCATTTTGATTTGATCAAAAAGCTGAACGGACAGGGACGATTTTTTGAGGAGGCCAGTCCCCGGTATCAAAGGGCGGCGCTAGCCGCGCTGGAGGTGTGTTTTGGAAAAGTGGCCGCGTTGGAAATCAATACCGGCGGAGTAGCCCGCGGCTACCGGCAGGAATTTTATCCTGCTCCTTTTTTGTTGGAGCGTTGGCAGCTGCTTGGAGGGCAAGTAATCCTCACCGCTGATGCCCATACAGCTGGCGATCTGCTTTTTGGTTTTGATGAAGCGGCCGTAACAGCCAGAGCCGCTGGATTCCACCAGGTTGTGGTTTTGGATGCGGCTGGCCGGCTTCGAGCCTGTCCGTTGTAAGCCTTACAAGTTTTTCTCAAAAACTGGATCATGGAGCAATCAGTAAAGCGCCGCCGTTTGATTTTTGGCGGCGCAGCTTTTTCGTTGCGCCTTAGATAAAAAGCTGATATAATAAAAGCGTTTAGATCAAGCTTTATTTTGGCTTGTGCTTACCGAGATTTAAAACGGAAAGGGGGGAAGGGCCTTATGTCAAGAAATCTCAACCAATTGACGCTCTGCCAGCAGGCCGAACGCAGCCTGCAAAAGAAATATCGGGAGGATATCTGGGGACCGTTTATCACCGGGGTGAAGCAGTATCAACTGCTGACCCCAGGGGACCGGGTGTGCGTCTGCGTTTCTGG
>CATJIY010000078.1 GCA_949740695.1 uncultured Eubacteriales bacterium | reverse complement strand
TTTTGCGCGCCCCATTGGGCGGAATATCGCTGAGCCGCCTGCGCCGAACCCATTGAGTTGGCCTGGGCCGCCTGCCGAGCGTAAGAACTGCCATGAGCCGGATAAGAAGCATAAGAATAGGGAGAAATGGCGCCTACCATTCTATCACCTCATGAAAAGTTGATCGTCTGCCCTGGGTTTTGCTCTTTTCAGAACAAAAGCTACCAAGGCTTCTTCAAAATACTTTTATTATAACAATCCCGCCGGAAAAAGCAAGAGGTTCCTCTGCAAAAAACCAAACCCATCAGGGAATCAGCAGCGCCCGATAGGCTTCTCGCTCCTCCGCGTTGTAATTAGAATCCTTCGCATCCCAGGGAACATAAACATATTCGCCAGGATCGCTGCGCTTAACCAGCAGAAGAGATCCCTCCACACCAGGCAAGGTAAGGTAAAAATAGCCCATTTTGCTTCGCTTGTCCCAGGTCTTTCCGGTTTTTAGCGTAATAACCGTGTCCAACAGCTCCCCAGTCAGCCGGTAACGTCCATCTCCCAGAGCTTCCCACTGACCCTCGTCTACCTGATACGCGCCAATACACAAGGTAAACCAGGAGTCCTCCGCCGAAAGAGATTCTTCTGGCGCGCTGACATCCACCTGTAAATAAATATATTCCGAAAACGGTTGGTCCAGATAAAGTTCTGTCGGAATACCTCGCCTCCAATCCTGCCGGCCAGCAGAGGGAACAAATCGCCAAACGCCCTCCAGCCGGGTGGGATCGCCGCCCACCACATTAGAATTGGCGACATACCGTTGGCTCAGCCCTACAAGAACCGCCGCCAGCGCTACTACTAAACAAAAAGCTGCCCGTCTCCACAATCCTTGGGATCCTGACTGGCTGGCGGTACATTCTGAAATGGTATTGGAAGAAGAAACGGCGCCGGCCACCGGGCTGCGTTCCTCTCGCAACAAGGTATCCTCGGTAGAAGGAGAACCATTGGCTGCCGGAATCGCTTCCTCGTTTAACGGTTTTTCCAATGGGCCTTTCGATATATCAGGATGGCCCAACCCTACATCCTTTTGAGCGCCTTTTACCAACCGAGACGACAGCTTAGGCGTGCGTTCCCCGGAAAATAACTCGTCTAAAGTCAGCCCCAAAGCGCCAGCCAGCGGTTCAAGAAGAGAGACCTCTGGGAAACCCTGTCCCCGCTCCCACTTGGAAACGGTGGTGTGACTGAGATGGAGTTGGTCGGCCAGTTGCTCCTGAGTAAGTCCCCGCGCTTTGCGCGTTTTAGCGATTAGTTCGCCGGTTTTTCGCGGATCCATGGGACCCCTCCTTTTTTTGAATATAATTATGGTTTCAGTATACCCGATTTTTTTCTGGAAAGCAATCGACCGTTTCGCCAGGCAAATCTCGTTTAAACCCAGCAAAGATAAGGATTTGGGGAAACTCCACGCTCCGTCGAGCGGCAAAAAGCCCCCGCCGGCAGGCGAGGGCAGATTGTGTAAAACAGTGAAATCAGATCAGCTGCTGTTCGTTAATCATCAGCTTGAATTGCAAGCCCAATTTTTCTGCAGCTTTGCGGCAGAGCAGCATCCGACCCATAAAAATCTCAAAATAGTCCATTACCGAGCCAAAACGGGTATCTACGCTCAACTTCAATTTAATCAGGGTATGCGCCTCGTTAATCTTCAGCTCGGATTTGGTCACCGAGTAGTTTACCCGGTCGTGAATATCGAAGCTAGCAATCTCCTGATTGCGCACCCGGCTGCGGCGCACATCTGATTTATCCGCCAAGATCAGCGCGGCCGCCACCTCGTCCACTGGAACGCCAGTACCCTCGTCGTGGTTGCCGATGGCGGTCACAATGATAGACAGTTCCTCTGGATCAAAGCCCAGATTGTCCAGCAGGCGAAAAGCCATCACTGCGCCGCTTTGGCTGTGGTCCACCCGATTTACCAAGTTGCCGATATCGTGTAGATATCCAGCGATACGGGCCAATTCTGCCTGCCGGGGCGGAAAGTCTAGGGCCTCCAAAATATAACCCGCCATCTCAGCCACGCGGGTGACATGAGCAAAACTATGCTCAGTAAATCCCAGGGCAGAGAGCGACTTATCCGCTTGGGCGATATAAGTCCGGATCGTGGGATTCCGTTTTACTTCTTCATACGTCATGTATCACACCTCCATATGTGATGATTGTCTTTTTTCCATTCCTTGTCCGGGGGATTATACCATATCCCGCTACGACGTGCAAGGGAGAATCGGTTTATAATAGTGACCAAACTGTAAAATCCTTCAGGGCGTTTCCCAAAAAAATTTCGTTTTGGCATTTACAAACTAGAAAGCTTGTGCTATAATATGTCCGTTCTTAAAAAGCGCCCGTAGCGCAGTTGGATAGCGCGTCAGACTCCGACTCTGAAGGCCGCTGGTTCGAATCCAGTCGGGCGTACCATCCCCACGAAATCGCTGATTTCGCGGGGACCTCTTTTTATTTATTAGATTTCCGCTGGCTGAACCAGCGCAAATCTGACGCCGGATTACCGGCGCGGCCCAGAAGGGCCGTATGGCAAGCCCAAGACCCATATCTATATCTAAAAGTAAGCGAGCTTGCCAACCCCCACGAAATCGCTGATTTCGCGGGGACCTCTTTTTATTTATTTAGATTTCCGCTGGCTGAACCAGCGCAAATCTG
>CATJIY010000077.1 GCA_949740695.1 uncultured Eubacteriales bacterium | reverse complement strand
TGTTCGGATGTCCTATGGCTTGAAGGTGATCGCTATGATTGATTTTGGAAATTCAGGAATCTTAAACGGTCTCTCCCAAGCAGAAGTTTTTGCCTTGGTTGTGCAGGCTTTGGATGAGGTTGGTATTGAGTACGAGTTTTCCCCTGGTGGTATCGGCTTCCTGGGACTGAATCCCGAAGAAGATTTTCGGGATTTCCAGGATTGTCATCCCTCAGAAACACTGGTGCAGCCCAATCGGTACACAGGGACATAGCCAAGAGGTGAGGCACAGGACTTTGGCTCCTGTATCGTTGGTTCAAATCCAACTGTTCCTGCCAGCCCCGCCCGTCACAATGGTCTCGGTGCCTTTCAATGAGAGGGCGGCTTGCAACGCAGGGCGGGGAATATGCTGATGTAGCCCAATCGGTAGAGCGGCCGCCTCGTAAGCGGCAGGTTCGGAGTTCGATTTTCCGCATCAGCTCCATTTGCTGGCGTAGCTCAGTTGGTAGAACTCCCAGATCATAACTGGGAAGACTGTGGTTCGAGGCCGTCATGGACCACCAAAATTACAGAACAGCCGCGAGAAAGCCCACTCCGCAAGGGGTGGGAGCAGTCAGAATTTTCAGTCATGACCCCATAGCTAAAGCTAGGGGCTTGCACGTCAGCAAAATAGGTGAAAGGAGGGATTTCATGAGGACGTATGATGAGCTTCGCGCTTTTGCTGTTGAAAATGGGCGTGATCCCGATAAAGCCGTTCAGCGGGCGCGATTGTTTGCCGCCAGTATGCTGGAGGCTTCCACGGCGGAGGCTGTTAGGGTTGTGGCCGCCAATATCCTGCGCAATGTGTCAGTCGCCAGGGCCGATGAGGGAGCCGACGTATAAAACAACAAGGATTCTTGAAATTTGGAGGCGCCAAAATGTCATTCTTCACTTTTTTGCTGGCCCATGGTATCATACGGGCGTTTTTCGAGTTCGCCGCAGCGCTCCTGTTATACGGGGTATACTCTCAGTTAATGGGTGGATACGCGCTGATAACTATTCGTTATGATGAGAGTCAGGAGCGGTTTCGGGACCGGGTGAGGGTCTATTTCGCCACCAGGAAGGCCCTTGCCGTCATGGCTATCCTGTTTGTGTTCCTCATGGGTTACTGCGTTGCCAGTAACTTGGTCCGAGGCTTGGGTGTCTCTGCCGGTTTGTATGTCCTGGACTACCTCCGGTGGGCAGGCGTTTTCTTCGCCCTTGCTGTCCTTCTGCCAAAGAGATGCTTCCGGCCTCCCGCCGAGTGCCGAGCACGCAAATCCATTGAGGATGTTTTGACTGGCATTTTGGGCTTCCTCCACTACAATATTGGGGAGGCAGAGGCTGAACGGGTAGCTGCCAGCATCTGCAATGTTTTGCTGAGCGGTCATCTCGACGAGGCCATGATTGAGAAGGTACTAGAGTCGGCGGGGAACACAGATGGCAGCCTCGTTGCGCGGGGAAAGGAGTACGCAAAAATGTACTTCGCAGCTTACTCCGATTGCCTGTACAAAGGGAACGAAACTCTGGCGTGGACGCCCTCTGAGGAAGAAAGGGAATGCCATGCTATCCTGAAAGAGGCTATTTCAAAATCGCTGAATCCTCAGCCGAGTAAAGGAGGTTTTTCAAATGGCGGAATCTGATGTGCGCCAAAGGCTGCAACAGCTTTGCGTACCAGAACAGAAGGTCCGGGAAACGTATTTTAGCGAGACCTTCCGGCAAAAGATGATGCTGGGAGGCGAAGAGGGGGTGTGGGATATCACCCATATCACCATCCCATTTGCCCCGGAGAAGGAGGACGCGCTGGTTCAGCGTTTTGGGCTTACATCCGTGGAAGAGCTGGAGTCCTTCTACATTCTCCTGGGTAATCGCATTAAGGCTGAACAGGCTATGCTGACGAAAGTTGGGGATCCCGGCTGCGGGACCAACTTGACGGACAGCTTTGTGTCCTATCGGCTTAGGCGGGCATTTACCGGGGAATATGAGGATGACCCAGCGTGGGCGAGAGAATATTTCCTGGTGTCTGAACCCATGAATCCCATCTTCGGGAGTGCGTATATCCGGGAGAAGGACAGCATCTCCCAATCCGAGCTTGTATCCCTGGCTCTCCGGCTAATCAGGATGCTGCATGAACTGCATCGGTGCGGGCTGGGAGTTCATGTTGGCGCGTTCGACTTGGATACCTTGTGTGAGGCTCAAAACGGCGGCCACGACCCTGCGGCAAAGCGCCGGCTTGTCAACACCTCGCTTCTCTACGGGGCGACTGATGCCGAGCTGGCCCAGCTTGCAACGGTCCCTGGCACCGCCCATAAGACTGTCCGCGATGGCGGGGCGCAAACGCTCGATACCGACCTGTACGCCCTGGGAGCCTTCCTGTGGGCACTGAGCAGCGGCAGCGATTGGGCGGCCGAGCCGGACCTGAATGAGACGCCTAAGTATGCGCCGGCGGCCCTGGTTGATATCATGAAACTCTGTCTGGAGGGTGGCGGGGAAACGGCCCTGCGGAATGTGCATACAAGTCTTCGGGACTTAGACCGAACTCTGAGGAATGACCCGGAGGCCCAATGCCTGATGATTCCGCTTGTGCCTCCTCCGCGTATGGAAGAAACTGCTGATGAGGGCGCTGGCAACGGGGCAGAACCTGCTGCCGCAGCTACTGTCTCTGCTGGGGCCGCTGGAGTTGCAATGGCTGGTGCTGTAGCTGAGGCTATGTCGGAGGATAATGCCACGCTGGGAGATGAGCCTGCTGTACCGGACTCTAATCCCGAGGGTGCCGCCAGTGTAGAGGACGATATCCAGACCGCTACTGCCCAGGCTGCCGCTGAGGCTGACAGTGAGCCTGCGACTGGGGCTGCTGTCACGGCTGATCCGGGAACCAATGCCAGTGCGAAGGATGACATTGAGAACGCCGTCGCCCAGGCGGCCGCCGAGGCTATCGGTGACGAACAACCCGGCGGGACAGACCTGACCCAGCCCGCACCCATTGATGACCCGTCCAGCGAGGTTGCGCCTATTCCAGTTGTGTTAGGCAAGGATCCTGCGCTGGAAGGTAAAGAGATGGTAGAACGATCTCTGGAAGATAGTGGTGATGGGGAAATCGACTTGGACTCCGGGTTTGAGTATGTGGATGAGGAAATTTCCTTTCGGCAGAATACTCCTGGAGCCCCACAAAAGGCTCCTCTCTCTTCGAGGAATCGGGTCAGGCAGGACGTTAAGGAGGATGAGGATAAACCGAAGTCGATTCGGAATAAGATTCTGATCCCCCTTATAGTAGTTGCTGCGGTGGTTGCCTTTTCGCTCTGCGCCGGCCATTTCTTCAGCCGTCCGGCAGAAAATGAAAATGACCCCAACGCAAGCTGGAGTGAAGATGTCCAGAATGATGGTTCGGACCAGTCTGAGAACCAGGATCCGGGTCAGGACCAGGACATGACGGGTGACGGGCAGAATGGCACCCTGAGCGAGGATCAGGAAGAATACTATGTGCGCCCGGACGATATGTCTGAAGCGGAATGGGCAAAGCAGTTCTGGGACGATGAGGACCCCGACTCTCTTGCCGACCTTACCGGTGAAAACTCTAGGGGCGATATCAACAGCTCGATCCCGTCTTCGACTACTACAGTATTGCCCAGGCGCGGAGGCGCGACCGGCAGTAATACGAATATATCCAGCAGCTCCAGCTCATCTTCCAAGGGAACGAGTTCTTCTAAGGGGTCGGGCTCAACCGTGAATAAGAATCAGTCCTCCGGTAGTAACCAGCCGAACTATTACGTTGATAATAAGCCTGTAATCAACGGAAACACGTCCAGCAATAAGGGAGGAACAAGCAGTGCCAACTCTGGCAGTACAAGTAATAAAGGAAACTCCAACAACGGAGCGGCCGCCAACAATGCGAATAAAGCCAGCAACGGCGCTCCCAGTTGGCTTGGAGCAACATCCGGGGTGACTCCGACTCAGCGAGTCCACACCGTAGAGATCCCATCTCAAACTGGAAGTCCTAACTCCTATTCCTCTCAGAACGGTGTGTTCTCCGTGTATCCTGCCTCTCTGTCTCTGACGAAGGGCGAGTATGCGCAATTAACGACAACCGACCGCTGCATCCTGCGCTCTAGCAACACGGCAGTTGCCAGTGTTAGCGGCGGACGGATTACCGGAGTGGGTGAGGGGAGCTGCGTAGTCGTGGCAACCAGTATGTCCACCGGTGCAAGCAGGACTGTTGTTGTTTCCGTCCACGAAACGGCAAGCTGAAACCTAAAACATCTGAAATCGCCCTGGGCTGTCTTCTGGATTGGTCCAGGGCGCTTTCTTGCGTTTTGGCGGCTGCTGGGGTATAATAAAAATATCATAAGGAACAGGGAGGTCGTTACCATGGCGTTGCAGGCAGAAAATGAGCGGTATTCATTTGCGGATGTGCTGAGATGGGATGAAAATGAACGGGCAGAAATTATCAACGGCGAGGCAGTCATGATGGCTCCGCCGCTAACGGTTCATCAAGAAATATTGGCGGAACTTGCTCACCAGTTAGGGAATTTTTTGGATGGAAAGCCCTGCAAGGTTTTCCCTGCACCATTTGGAGTCCGGCTTTTTGAGACGGATGGGGAGAGCCCGGAGAATGTGGATACCTTGGTAGAGCCGGATATCTCTGTTGTTTGCGACAAGAGCAAACTGGACCGGCACGGCTGCCGGGGCGCACCAGATTTCATCGCAGAGATTCTTTCTCCGTCCTCGCTGCGCCATGATCGACTGGTTAAGCTGGAGCTGTATCAGAAGGCGGGTGCCCGAGAGTATTGGATTGTAGACCTGGAGTACAAGTCTGTGCAAGTTTTCCTTTTTTGCAAAATTGCACTTTAATCTATTGAAATTTATCTATGGGTGAGGTATAATACTAGAAAATAATCAGCGATTAACTAGCAATGTGAACAAGTTTTTAGCGATTCCAGGTGGAAACATGAATGATTTGACAATTTTACACCTTTCGGATCTCCATATTGCTTGGAGTGCTCCAGAAGGATACTCCAAAATCTTAAAAAACTTAATATGTGATATAAAAAATCAATATGAGTTTCTAAAATGGCCGATTGTAGTTGTAGTAACAGGAGATATAGTTGACAAAGGGGATTTTTCTGAAAATACTAAAAAGGCTGTTTTGTCGTTTTTTACGGATTTGAAAAATATTCTCAAAGAAAAGGTTCTTGACATATTTCTCGTCGCTGGCAATCATGATAAGAAACAGTCTGAAATTCAGAAATTCTTTATGCAGGAGTATGCTAAGCAGCGCACACCGATGGAGAGTAAATTTGAAGAGTTGTTGAATTTAAGCTATCAATACTATAGTGATTTTTCCATGCTAGTTGAAGAAATATATAAAATATATGGGAAAGAAGAAATCCCAAAATCTTCATATTTTGTGCAATGCTTGAGAGTAACTAAAAACGAAGACAAGAAAAAACATAGTAGTGATGGAATGAGCGATGACAAAGGCGTGTCTTCTTTTTGCTTCATTTGCCTGAATAGTTCATTAACGTGCTCGGGAGAAGATGATTATCGCCATTTAAGATTAGGTAGAAAGCAGATTGAAACTATTAGTGAGCAATACCATAAAATAACAGCGATAAAATCGCCTGAACTTACATTTGTTCTCTCGCATCATCCAACGAACTGGCTTGTTGGCGAAGAAGAGGATATTATACAAAATAAAATCCTTTCTCCTACGGAGTGGAATGCAAATATCTTGCTTTGTGGCCATGTCCACAAAAGAGATGCTATTGGAACTCGCAATAACCATCATTCGATGACCACATTAAAAACAGGTTTTGGGTGGCCGGATGCGGGTGAACCGCATTCGGAGCTACATACATACTCATTTTATGTTTTTAATTTGGATTTGAACTCAATAGATATATATGTTCGATCAACTAATGATGGGGGGACATTTATTCCTGATTTTCGCTTTTATGGGGAAAGCTATGATGCTAAAGAGACGAAAGTTGTGTATCCGATTGACATAAATAAAACACAAGCATATCATGAATTGAGTTCATCATCGCAGTCAGGTAAGGCGAAGTATTTTTCATCTGGATTCGTAAAGAAACTAAAAGAATATGGGCGAAAGTTATGTGATTTTCAGAATAGTATTACGGGGGCTTTTGTCCAAAAACGAGAAAACTTCTTCTTTGATTTTCTAGCTAATACAGAATATATTGCCGACGGTGAAAATGCGCACAAATTGGCAGACGTTTATCGTCTTTACAAGCTGTGGTTACTTAATAAAACATCGCCTGCCAAAGAGAGACCTCCTGAATTAAAGGAATTTTTCGCAAAAAATACAGATTATATTTTCCGACTTTTTAATATTTTTATGCAAACTATCTGTACGAATATGTCTATCCATTTAATTCCTTCTTTTGACTTGAAAGCGAATTGTCCTGAAAATGTTATACGATTTCATGCTCGGTTTTTATCGCCGGATGATAATAAATATTATCAACTTTGCACATCACCGTACTGTGAGAGAAAGCCTAAGCCTATTGACTGGGATGGCAGTTTGATAAAAGCTGCATTTTCGAGCAAACGTCCTTTAATATATGAGCCTAATGCAGGATCTGCACATCCACCTGACCCCATGTGGAAAAACTTTATTACTATTATACCGTGGTTCCAGAATAACACAATAAAAGTTGGAAATGATAATCAACCTATAATTACATTCGGCGTTTCCTGCACCGATACGTGCTATAATGATTTGCTGTACTTGTTAGATTTTTTTCGTATTGATGTTGTTCTAGGGGATATCATTGATTCTTTTTTACTATCTTTCCCAATAGATTTTGAATTATATATTCAAAAAATGTGCGAAAGATTAACTGAATAACTGGAACGAGTTGTATTCAGAACCTTCCTGAAACTATTTTATGGTAGGTAAGTACCACCTGTTTTCAGCATTTCTTGCAGTATAAAGATAGCCCTTGGAGAGGGGCTTTAATAACTACTACTTCATAGTATAAGGATGAATAACTGTGAGCCAAGAATCAATGAAAATACGCATTCCTATTGATGACCTTTATGAGCAGCTTTTTGATGTGAATTATAAAGGAAATGACCAAAACAATAAGGCGGACGAGATTGAGAAATTGCTATTAAGCAACTTGAAACGTTCTGATATTCCACGTTATTCGATTCAAAGTGTAATTTCTTTGCCCGAAGATTGCGTAAAAGAAATATTTGGACAAAAATATTTAACTAAAGTCAAACAAGGTGAAAATCTATTTTTAGACAAAGTGTTTAGATTTAATATGGGTTGATTCATGTTTTATGGGTGAAACGCTTTTGAGTTCGGTATAAGACATAATTTGTGGTGAAAAATTGGAATTTTGGGTGAAAAAGAGCTCGTTGATAGCAGCCCCGATTTGAGAAATCAACATATCTAGCCGAAGTGAGATCGGCATGACCAGATTGTCATCAATAACAACGGAATAGAACTTTCGGGTTGAAGGGGAAAAGCAAGAGGAGGGCTGATGTAAGTTGCGTCAGCCCTTTTGCGTTTTACGAAAATTTGGAGTTTACGCCGCCTTATGGTATAATAACAGAAAATGAGGTGCGTTCTCTGAGCGGCTTTCGACCACGGCAAGGATGGGGAAGGCCCCTTCCTGCGTAAAGCTATCGAAAGGGCTGTGAGGCTGTGAGGGAAGCAGTCTATGCGGAAAAGGCGGAAATCATTGATTGCTGTGTGGAACGGGCGTCGGCGGATATGATTCGGCAAGGAATGCCCGCTCTAAAGAAGGTACTATTCTAAAAAAGGAGGCGTTTGGAATGTTTGGAAAAAAACGAAAGCCCCGCAAAAGTCCGATGGAAGCTATTCTTAGCGGCGGCGGTTTAGAAACGCCAATGTCAAAGGACGAAATTGCGGAGATGTTGAAAGTTTCTCCGGAGGCGCTGGAAGCATTTGAAAAGTCCTACCAGAATGATATCCTGAGTGCTCCGCCCGATACCGATAACTTCTTCGCTATCAACGCCAAGCAGGCATCTGAGATGCAAGATAAGGCTAAAATTGACGCGGCCATAAAGACCCTGAACGATAGGATCATCGCTGAGCTTATGGCCCAGACTCCTATCTGCTGCTATGACGGAACGGACTTAACCATCCGCTACCCTGAACCTATGCCGGAGGATGCCCCGCCTGTCACGCCGGAAGATGTCTATGCTTTTCCCAAGGAAATCCGGCCGCAGCTGACGGGAAACTGTGCGAAGTCCGATGTCCCCCCGGCGGCTACGTCTTCTACCCTGTTATCTATGTACAGAGCGTCGCTAAACGCGACTTCCTTTGGAGAAAGAAAATACTATTATGGATTGTTTCGGCAGGGGCTGGATATCCTGGACCTGGATGCCATTGCTTACCGTATTCTGGGCACGAATCCCAATGCCATGGGGTACTGGTTCCCGGCTCTGATTGAAGGCGTGAAAAAGCAGGACTTCTTCAAAGTCCCAAAGACAAAAATCATTAAGGTCCCGCTCACTATGTTGCAGCTTAGCCGGACGGAGTACACTGCTCTCACCCCTGGTACGATGGACATCGTGGACCGCTTTTGCCAACAGGTGTTCGAGCTGGACGAAAGCAAGGACTACTTCATCAAAACAGGCACCTACTCCTCAAAGTTCGATTTCCGCAACGCCAAAGTGACCGGGGCAAAAGAGGTCCGCGAGTTGGGCGAGTACCTGCTATTCATTCAATATCAGGCCCAGCAGATGGCTTCCCCACTTGCTACTCCCTGCATTTATGGCGTCTCCACGACAAACGAATGGGTTGTCCGGGAGTATATTCCCGATCCAGAGAATAACCCCTGCATTTACAAGGGGCTGCCTCTGCGGACGGAGTATCGCTTATTCGTAGATTTCGATGAATGCCTCGTTCTGGGGGTGAATCCCTACTGGGACCCAGACGTGATGAAACAGCGGTTCGGCCACGAGGCGGATGCTGATAGTCCTCATCAAATCCATGATTATCTGGTTTACAAGGCCCATGAGGAGCGGTTAATGGGCAGATACAACGACAACGCAGATATCGTAAGATCTCATGTGCTGGCGATGCTGCCTGACATCCCCCTCACCGGTCAGTGGTCTGTGGACGTGATGCAGTCTGGAAATGATTTCTACATCATTGATATGGCAACGGCTGATACTTCTGCGCTCTCTGGCTGTGTTC
The DNA here is from genome assembly GCA_949740695.1 of uncultured Eubacteriales bacterium. Lineage (GTDB taxonomy): Bacteria > Bacillota > Clostridia > Oscillospirales > Butyricicoccaceae > UBA4644. Next base: position 6,424 of record CATJIY010000077.1, on the reverse strand, counting down.
CTTGTGGTGCGCTGAAGTCTAGGGAAGAGGACTGGATTCCCAAGCTGGATGCGCCTCCGTTTGGGAGTTGAAATTTCCCCGGTTCAATGCGGTGGCAAGAAAAAAATTGGATTCCTCTGCACAAGAAAATTGACAACATAAATTACCGGTGCTATACTGTAAGCACATTTAAGAACTAATTTCGCTGGGCGACCCCCGGCATAACATATATGTATCCCCGCAAAGGCAGTTTTTACTTCAAGGAGTAAAAACTGCCTTTTTGTATATTTATCAAAACTATAGGAGGAGTTACTTATGGATCTCAAGAACTTTACAGCAGGCCAAACCGCCTTTCTGGTTGGTGATGGCACGTATGGATCGACTCAAACACAGGTGCAGTCCGTAACGGTACTGTCTGTAGGCCGCAAGTATGTGAAGGTGAAGATCGGTGCCAGGGGACCTCAATTTTATAGTAAGGATCCCAAAGACGAATATCTCTGCGAGAAAGTTGACTTTGGATGGCCGCGTTATCTCTTTCCTGCTGAGCGGCTGGCGTCTGACTGGATGGAGAAAAAGAACTTAGCTGATTGGCTCAAGTGGGCTGCTGAGAATCCTCCCAAGGGGGGATATACACTAAACCAGCTCCGGGCTATAAGAAAAATTTTGGAGGAAAAAGACTATGAAAACTAAAATCTACTTAGCTGGTAAAATCACCGGCGACCCCAATTATCGGGAAAAGTTCAAATCGGCAGCCAGAGTGCTTACCGCTCTGGGCTACGTCGTTTTGAATCCGGCTATCCTGCCTGACGGACTGTCAGAGCCGGGGTACATGAAGATTTCCCTGACCATGCTGGAAGAATCCGACATGGCCGTGTTTCTCCCGGATTTCCAGGAGAGCAAGGGCGCCCTGATAGAGTAGGCTTGGTGCCAGCGTGTCGGGAAGCCCTGGGCCATGTACGAGGATTTTATCGAGGCAAACAAGAAAAAGCAGGAAGAAATTCGCGATCAGGCGGAGATGAGACTGCTGCTTTCCGGAAAACTGCGTTACGCAGATTTCGGATGCTGAAAAGAACGAAAGACTATTCGTTTATTATGTCGCTCTTTAGGGCGGAAAATTTAGGAGGCTTACTATGTTTATCACAACTGATATGTTGCTGAGTTTGTTAACTCAGACTGCCGAGACCATCGTTTGCTTGGGCTATGCTTGGCTGATCTGGAGCGTCATAGTCGCCGCTCTGACACCTTTTGATGTCCTTGCGGATGCTATGTCATCCGGGAACACCGCAGCAAAGGTCTTCTTCTGTGTCCCCCTCACCTTTTTGTTCGTGCTAAACGCTGTCGCGGAAGGAATTACTAGGGTTGTATGCAGAAAGACTAGCCGCTCTGAGAACGGTAAAGGCGTTGCTCCCGGCAAGGAAGGATGAAGCTGCCGGATTATCTCTATCTTTAGAATTTTCTTGGCAGCCCGGAAGACATTCATGTGTAATTTAGGAGGATTTATCATGTTTATCAACAACTATGCAGCGATCAATTCCATCGCCACAATTATTCTGAGCGTTTGGTCGCTTGTTTTGCCCGCAGCCATCATCTGGGGGTCTCATAAGGTCTCTAGGATGTCCGTGGAGGAAGCTGAGAAATGGGGCAGCGAAGGAGGTCCCATCCGCTTGTTCATCAGTGGTATCGTTTTGGCCAGTTTAGGCGCTGCAAACCGGATCAATGGATTCTTGATGCGCACTACCGGCAAGACCGAACTGAATCACAAAATCACGTCTACCGCTGTCAGCATCTTCGCTCTCGCGGTAATTGGAGTGATTACTCTTATTACTCTCGTTGTCGAGGTGCCGGCTTTCCTGAACCCCATCAGTTGTGTTCTCCTTTGTGCCGCAGCTTTTGTCGCTGGTTGCGCTTTTGCAATCGCTAGAGAGCTTCCGGATTGAGCGGAGGGGATCCAAATGACATTCACAATTAAGAAAAGTAAAGTCCCTGCATGGGGGTATGAGATTACCGCCAGGGGGTTCCACAACATTGCGCCCAGCGTAGAAGCTGCGGTGCGTTATCTGCAAGATAGATATGGATTAGACGTCAAATATCGCGTCTGCGACTGAATCATTCGCAAGAAGAAAAATCATAGGTCCGGTGCCCAAGCATCGAGCCGCAGGTCAAAAAGAAAGGAAATCTACTATGTTGTTCTTAATTATTGCGCTCCTGGTTAAGGTCGCCGTTGTACTGCTGACAATCTTTGTGTCTGGTTGGGTCCTCGCTAATGTCGCTTGGCTCTCAACTGCTGCGCTTGTCGGCAAAGTCAGAAACGGCTCGTTCAACGGGAAACTGGCCTATGCTCCTTCCTGCGTCATCCGCACGATCCCGCACTGCATCAAGAAGTTAATTCTTGGGTGCGTTTGCTTCTGCCGCGTTGCCGGCGACGAAGCTAAGGCGAGAGCCAATAGACCAAGCGCGGATGAGGTGGAAGAAGCTGTCGAGATGATGGCAACAACAGAAGCGACGGCACAGACTGCTGTGGAAATGATGGCAAGAGCGAAAGCGGCAGCACAGGCTGCGGCGGAAGCTACATCTGAGGCTGTTGTTTCGGCATCTTCTCTGCGTACATTGCGGGATTTCATTCTGCCAAAATTTCCTGGCAATGAGGTTCCCCTCGCCGAAGAAGTTGATTTTGCGTAGAAGAAGGAATATCCAGCGGAAATTATCCCTTGCGAAATGCGTGACAATGGCTGCCCTGCCAGCTTTTGGGGTGGAAAAATCTAACTATTAACTGAGATCGGATGCTAGGCATCAGATCCCTGGTGTTTTCTGGGGAGGGGTGCCGTAGCAACGGTCCCCTCCCAATCTTTTATCAAATTAAATTTTGGGAGGTTCTAAGTTATGTTTAGCTTTCAGATTTGGGATGGCAAGAAGGACATTTTCTTCGCTGGTCAGCTTTGGTCCGCTGACGAGATTGCAGAGCGGTATCCTTGGGTGAATGAACCCGGTAAGGTCGCCGTTATCGCTTCCAGCAGCACTGATGGCGGCGAGCTCATGGAGTTGGCCGAAATCAAGGCCGTTGCTGCTGCTGAGGGCGTTCTTTTCACCGACGATATGGCCCCGGAAGAAATTCTGAATCGGGTTGCCGATTACATGAAGAATCATTTCCCCTGCGCGGATGCTTATTCGCAGAACGGCTCCAACAGACGTGCCGTCGTTACCGCTGAGGATCGTATGGCTGCCGCTGCGGAAGCTCAGCTGATGCTTAAGGAACCCGACGCGCCCGCGCCTGCGGTGCATCAGTCCGGATTGTTTGCCAAAATGTACGGCCGTCCGGTATCTCCGGGTTTGGCCCGCATTCGCAACAACTTTATGCTCGGCCTGTGGAGCGAGTCCCTAGTTCGTATCGCGGTCCAGAAAGGCCGCATTACGGCGGAAGAGGCTGATTCCGTACTGGGTTACGGGAATACCCAGGTGGAGGAAAACGTCGTTTCGATTCATGCTTTTGGCTAATAGAAATTAACTACTGAAAGGAGGAAGGCCCACTCTCACTTTGACTTCTGTCTTTGTGAGGGTGGGTCAATTAAAAAATGAAAACTCTTAATAAATGGGAATGTGCGACTTGTTCCGCTACAAGTCTGAAAAGATGAAAAAGCGGCAACCCTTGTGGGTTGAACTGATAATCCGAGGAGTGGAATGACGGAGTAACGCCCTGAAACGCTCCCCCTGAGACTCCGACAGGCGGTATAAAGGGAAACCTTAATCGTCTGAAGCTCGGTGAAGTCGGCTGAGAGTGGTCCGTAAGGGATTTGCTGGATAACAACCGGCCACCCACGAAAGCGCCCCAGAGGTGGGGTGTGTCACCCATAGGCCGGGGGTCTATAAAATACCCATGGTGAGAATGTCCAAAAGGACTGACGAAAACTGCGAATGTAAGGGTCTAAAATTTGAAGGCAAAGAAATGTGTCTTCACCTTAAAATGGTGGTCAGTGTGGCTGAGTAAGAATGTTCCCTATGAAAAGCCATGATGCGTTACAGGCGCACCCAAGCCAGCAGGCTTATAGCGGGCACCTACGGGTATATGTACAGATAGGATTATCGGAACGAGGAAAGGTATCGGGTGTCTTTACTAAGACGCAGCCTGACGAAGCAGATAAGCAGGCGAACCGATGCTGAAAAGCAGAGGTCGAACCGATGAACTCCCTGTAATGGGGATGGAGGGATGGCCTCAAGTCAATTGCAAAATGTCCAAGTTATTCAGTTGAACACAAGGATTTCGAGTATGAGCAAAAGGGTCACTGCCCAAGGAAGGAGTGATGCCTTGTGCCAAAAGTAAAGCAGGAAACAAGCGTAACCAGTTTGAGGCACGCCGAATATTACGGAATGCAGCAGACCTATGACGACCTGTACGCAAAGAGCAAAAACGGTGAACAGTTTTCCACCCTAATGGATATCATCCTGTCCCGGGAAAACATCCTGTTGGCTTATCGTAATATCAAGACCAACACAGGCAGCAGCACCCCCGGAACAGACCGCCTGACCATAAAGGATATTGGAAGGCTACCGACAGAACAAGTCGTCGGAAAAGTCAGGCAAATCGTTAAGGGAGGTAAGATGGGCTATCGGCCCAAGCCGGTGCGGCGCAAGGAAATCCCGAAGCCCAACGGCTCCACCAGACCGCTCGGTATTCCCTGCATTTGGGACAGGCTGGTACAGCAATGTATCAAGCAGATCATGGAGCCAATCTGTGAAGCAAAATTCAGCGACAACAGCTATGGGTTTCGTCCCGGACGCTCTGTGGAACACGCAATTGCCAAGACCTATAATCTTTTACAGTTGAGCCATCTGCACTATGTTGTAGAATTCGACATCAAGGGCTTCTTTGACAATGTTGACCACACAAAGCTGATGCGCCAAATCTGGGCAATGGGAATCCACGATAAACAACTTTTGTATGTTTTGAAGCAAATCCTTAAAGCCCCTATTCGTATGCCGGACGGCACAATGGAATACCCGCGAAAGGGTACGCCGCAGGGCGGTATCATTTCTCCCCTACTGGCAAATATTGTGCTGAACGAACTTGACCACTGGGTCGAAAGCCAATGGCAGGAGCACCCGCTGACCAGAAAATATGCTGTCATGGTCAATAAAAATGGCAGTGACAACAAGGGTGCGGGCTATCATGCCATGAAAAAGACGGGGCTGAAAGAGATGTTTATTGTCCGATATGCTGATGATTTTCGAATTTTCTGCCGAACAAAAAATACTGCGGAGCGCACCAAAATTGCGGTAACACAATGGCTGGCCCAACGGTTGCGTTTGGAGGTATCAGCAGAAAAGACGAGGGTCGTCAATGTGAAGCGTCGTTACTCGGAGTTTCTCGGTTTCAAGCTTAAAGTTCACCCAAAAGCAAATAAACAGGTCGTTGTCTCACATATTTGTGATAAACGGTTAAAGGCAGAACGGGACAAGCTGGTGGCGCAGGCAAAGCAGATAGCAAACCCGCGCCATGGAAAGACAGAATTGGACGAGGTGCGTATCTACAACGCAATGGTGATGGGGATTCAGGAATATTATAAAATCGCCACAGCCGTCAACCTTGATTGCAGACACTTGCATCGGTCGGTCATGACTGTCCTTACCAGCAGGCTCAAAACGCAATGCGGCAGCAGATTGGTCAAATCCGGGCGTAAGCTCACCCGGACGGAGCGGAGCCGATATGGAAAGTCCGCCATGCTTCGATATGTGGCCGGGTCGGACGAGCCTATCTATCCCATTGGCTATATACAGCATAAAAATCCAAAAGGCAGACCTTATAAAAGCTGCTATTACAATGAAAGCGGCAGGGCGGGGCTGCATGATAACCTACGGGTCAATGTCCCGCTCATGCTGAAGCTGATGCGGCAGCCTGCGTTTGGCTACAATACAGAATATGCGGACAATCGCATATCACTGTTCTGCGCTCAGTGGGGAAAATGTGCTGTGACAGGCCGAGAATTTCGTTCCCTTGGTGAAATCCATTGCCACCACAGAATACCTAAAGGTCGTGGCGGTGGAGATGAATATGCCAATCTGCTCCTCGTGTTGGAGCCGGTACACAAATTGATACACGCGCATAGGGCGGACATCATCCTGTACTATCTCGACCTGTTAAAACTCAATCTTAAGCAGATGCAAGCCCTAAATAAGTTAAGAGTCCTTGCTGGTTTGCCTGAAATCGCACAATCCTAAAAAACTGCTTTCTATAGGAAACTGAATAAACGGAAAACATTTGCAATTGATGGAACGCCGGATGAGGTGAAAGTCTCATGTCCGGTGTGGAGTGGGGGAAAATCTGGAGATGATTTCAAAGGATTACCTATCACTATAAACGACCATCTTTGGCGGCTTTGCCCCCAACAGCCAGACCGCCGACGTGCTCTCCCGGGCCTTGGGCAGTTACACGGTACAGTCCGGCTCCATCAGC
>CATJIY010000076.1 GCA_949740695.1 uncultured Eubacteriales bacterium | reverse complement strand
CGTCTGGCATCAGGGACATATCGGTGTGTATGTGGGCAACGGCGAGGTCGTGGAGGCCATGGGTACAAAGTACGGTGTGGTCAAGACACAGCTCGAAGGTCGAGGTTGGACTCACTGGCTGAAAATCGAATACATCAATTATGACTGAGGAGGTCAGAGAATGAAACAAGGAAATCTGGCGATCTCCTTTGAGGAGGCGAAGCTCGCCGCCCTGCGGCGCTATATGGGCAAGAAAGAACTGGATCTGGAAGCGGAGCTGACCGATGCGCTGACCAAGCTCTATGAGAAATATGTCCCCGCTCCCGTGCGGGAGTACATCGACGAAACGGATGCGCCGGCTCCCGCCGCTCCCAGACCCAGGCGCAGCCCGAAGCCGGCCGCGCCGAAGCCCGCTGAGGAACCGGAGGTGGTACAGTGAGCAGCAGAGAGATATCCATCTGGCTCGACGAGCGTTGGTATGACGCTCTGAGCAAGCACCTGGGAGATGAAACGCTGGAGGAGCATCTGGAGAATGTCCTTGACGAGATGTGCAACCAGCTCCCCCGGCAGGAGTACGAGCGCATCAGTATGCTCATCTGGCAGGAGGAACAGCGCAATAAAGAGGAGGCGGAAGCCGGGCGGCGTTTCGCCGTGTTCCATGTGACGGAGCATGGGGAGTCCGTCTATTTTCTGGCGGAGGAGAATCTGGAACTGCTCCATGCCGCTGTGAAGCTGCGAAGCTATCTCCGCAAGCCGCCCGAGAATTCCCCCGCACGGTTCCTTGGAATGTTCTCCCGCGGCGAGCGCATCTCCGCCGAGCAGTTTGATACCTATGTGAAAGAGCGCCTGGACAACACCGGCAGAGTGACGGGTGCCTTCGATATCGATCTGGACAACGGCACCTTTGATGCACTGAACATCATGGACGGCTGGCAGCAGTTCCGCATCCAGGATATCAGCACCGCCGCCTACTACGCCACGAAGAAAAGCTATGCGTCGCAGGAGCATCAATGGAAGGTGTTTCTGGAGCGCCTCGACGGGAAGCAGCTCACCACCAAAACAGAAGCTCAGTTTCTCTGTGGTCAGCGGGAACTGCGCTCAGAAGATATCTCCTTCTCCGAGGACATCATGCAGAACGACCACCTGCTGGAGTTCTACATGGATGTGGTCTTCGACGCTGACGCAGTGTTCGGCACACAGGTCTGCACCTCCGACAATGACGACTTCATGAACATCTACGCCAACTACGATCTGGAGCGCGGCTGTGTCCGCGACACGCTGGAGGTGTATCTGATTCATGGAGATGGCACAGAGCAGGATCGCAAGTACCGTCTGAGCGAGGAGAAGCAGGCGCTCCTGCTTCCCAAGATGGAGGAATACTGTAAGCGGCAATTCGGCTGTGGCCTTGACGAACTGCGAAGTCAGTATCTCTCCGAGCAGGACGGCAGCCAACAGAGCCTGCAGATGTGAACGCAACGCACTATGAAAAGCTCTGCCGAAACAAAAGGCAGACTGGAGTTGTTGATTTTTCAAGTCTGCCAAAATCTACTGCTTGCATTTTCATTGGCTTTGCTGAATAGCTTTTGCCGCGGAAGTATGCCATTGTGTTGACAGCCGCCAAAGACGGCAAATAAAAACAGGAGGAAGAAATACCATGACAATTGAAAAAGCAATGGAGCTGCAAAGGAGCATCACGAAAGAGGCTCTCGCCCTGATGGTCATTCATGGAGAGAGCGTCAGCACTGCGCCGGGAGAGGAAGCGGTCAGCGTGTCTCACTTCGAGGAAGCCATCAAGCTGATTGGCGCAGCATGGGACCTCCCCGCAGAAACGACCGCAGCGAACCTCACTATGCTCGAACAGGAACGTGAGATCCTGCGAAAGCTCGACGCCGATGAGGAGGCGGCGCATATCCTGCCGGAACAGGAGCTGCCCATGAACGCCACAGGCATGGAAACACTGGACAATGTGTGGGATCTCTTCGAAACAGCCACCTGTCTGGACAGCCGTGAACAGCGCACCGCACTGTTCAAACTCGCCAACGAACTGGCCGAATGCCAGAACCTGTTGGACTGGATTGAAAAGACGCCTGCGGAAAAGGCACTGCCGGAGATTGCGGTAGGCTGAGGAAACAAAGCCATCGAAAGGGCTCTCCATAACCTGGGGAGCCCTCCTCGTTTGCAATGACCCTGCGCAAACCCACCGTGTCAACCCCGTGTGCGCCCTGTGTGCCGCCTTTGCAACAGGGGCAGGGATAACACCCGCCAGCCCCTGAACAGACACGGTATGCACCGCTTTGAGGAGGAAACTGCGGTGGACAAGGAAAAGCAGGAGAAAGAACGCCGCTCTCTGGGCGGCGTTCTGCTCACTTCTGCCCGCAGTGCGGGCAGTTTCAGGACATAGGACAGGTCGTTCCTTG
>CATJIY010000075.1 GCA_949740695.1 uncultured Eubacteriales bacterium | reverse complement strand
CGGAACAGTCCGACCAGCAACCGGGAACCAATCCTACCGTTCCCGGCCAGCCCGAGCCCTCAGCGGACGAAACGCTTTTGGCTCAGCGGCGGACGGTGCTGTTAGAGCAGGCCAGAGAGCTATTTCGCGGCTATTTTTATGATGAGGCGGCTGAGCTTTTGCAGGGTAACCCGGACTTGCAAAACGACGAGACCGGCGCATTGCTGGAGGAAATCCGTCAGGCGAAGGAGGGGCTGGGAAAATATACCGGCGATCAGTATTACCATATCTTTTTTCACAGTCTTATCGTGGATACGGCAAAGGCATTTGACGGGGATTTTGATTCGGCGGGTTATGATTTGTATATGACTACGGTATCCGAGTTTCAGGCCATGTTGCCCTTGCTTCAGGGGGAAGGGTATATCCTCTATGACATTACCCAGATGGTAGAACAAGTGGACGGTAAAGCGGTGATGAAGGATATTTATCTGCCTGCCGGGAAAAAACCTTTGATCCTTTCGGTGGACGACGTGAATTACTATGATTATATGAAAGAGGATGGTTTTGCCACTCGGTTGGATGTGGACGAGGAAGGCAACGTGGTCACCATTGTGGATGACCAAGCCACCTATGACGGGGATGTAATGCCTATTTTGGACGCCTATGTAAAGGAGCACCCCGAGTTTTCCTGGCGGGGCGCCAAAGGCATTGTGGCCCTCACCGGTTATGCCGGGGCGTTCGGCTATCGGATCACCGACTTGCCTGACTATGACGAAGCCACGCAAAAATGGATGCTGGATAAAACCAAAGCGGTGGCTCAAGCGCTACGGGCCTCCGGTTGGCAGATCGCCAGCCACAGCTACACCCACAACCAGTATTGGAATAACAAAACCATGACGATGGAGCAGGAGGAGTATGATACCGGCCGTTGGCTGAACGAGATCGCCCCTTATGTGGGAGATACCAACATCTTTATTTCTCCCTTTGGCGTGTCTTTTGACCGGGATGACCAGCGGTTCCGTTATCTGGTGGACCATGGCTTTTGGATTTATTGCCCGGTGGACTCCAAGATGCCCGCTTATGTCCGGGATGACTTCTTCATTTCCGGGCGGCTAAATCTGGATGGCATCACCATGAAAACAGCCCCCCAGCGGGTAAGTAAGTTTTTCTTTGATCCCGCGCCCATTCTGGATCCAGCCAGGCCAAAATAATTGTCTTCGCCGGGGCGGTTTCCGGGCAAGAACGGAGAACCGTATCGCCGCCCGTCTGGGCGGCGATGATTTTATTTTAGATGATTTTAAAAGAACAGCGCGGTCCATGAAATAATGGACCGCGCTGTCTTTTATTTGGTTTATTCGGTGCGCAAAGCCACTACCGGATCCTTTTTCGCCGCTGAGCGAGCAGGAATCAAGCCGGCGATCATGGTGAGCGCCACGCTGATACATACCAGAATCGCTGCCGCGCCCACTGGAAGGACAGCCGCCAAATCGTTTAAATCGGTAAGCTGATGGATGATGGCATTGATGGGAATGGTGGCCAGAACGCTGACCAGAATGCCCAGTCCGCCCGCTGCCAGGCCGACGGTAAAGGTTTCTGCGTTAAATACCCGGGAAACATCTCGTCGGGAAGCGCCCACCGCTCGGAGGATGCCAATTTCCTTGGTGCGCTCCAGTACCGAGATATTGGTAATGATGCCGATCATGATGGAGGAAACCACCAACGAAATGGACACAAAAGCGATGAGCAGATAGCTGATGCCGCTGATGATGGCAGTGATAGAACTCATCAGCATAGCCACATAATCGGTATAAGTGATCTGGTCCTCTTCGGCCGCCGTCTGATTATAAGCAGTGATGCGGTCGGCTATCTCATCTTTTTGAGCAAAGGTAGTGGCATACAGACTGATAGCCGAGGGGGAATCTAGCCGGATATAGCCCAGCAGGTCTAGGTTATCCTCATAAGTAGAGGCGGACCGGGTGGGTGGCATGTAAGCATCATACAAATAGAGGTATTGTTCCAGGGTAAAAGCGGTAAGGGTCCCCGAAGGTTCGGCGCCCATGCCCGGGCGAACGCCGTCCTCTACGGCAGCCGGATCTTCCGCCACGCCAAGCGTCAAAATCTGGGTCATGGCGGCGGCCAGTTGATCGCTGCTCAGGCTGGAAAGTTTTTGGGCGGCTGCGGCGGAGTACTGTTCCCGCACCGACTGGCTCAGCGCCTCTTCCACTCGGGCAAACAGGGTGGCGTCGTCCATTTCAGCAATATAGCTCCGGAGGGTGTCTTCGCTGACCCCCATCTCTCCCGCCGACTGTTGAAGGATCATTTGCTCAATGGTTTCCCGGGTCATACCCTCCATTTGCTGCGCAACAACTTGATTCACATAGGCCTGACTGGGACGGCTCGCCACGTCGATATAAATGGCCGCTTTCTCCCCAGCGGACGCGGTGGAGAGATATTCTTTAATGGAGTCGGCTTTTTCTTGGTCAGTAGGCTCCAAATCATCTTCTTTGGGGAAGGGCAATCCGGAGATCGCGTCGGTATCTGGATCGGCTAGCTGGGCCGAGAGAATCTTGGTGGCGGCGCTGGTTTCAATGGCCCGGTGGGTCAAAGCGCTGGTATATCCAATAGAGCCGGTGAGCATACCGCCGTTGCCCCCTTTGCTGCGAGCTACGCCGCAAACCTCTAGAGGGATGCCGATCTCGCTAGAATGATAAAGAAAGTCCAGCCCTGCTTCGGTGGAGCTCAGATCGGTATAGTTGCCTTCGTTATCCAGCTGATAACATTCGGCCGGTAAAATTAGTTTATAGTTTCGCTGGCAAAGTTCGGCGTAAGTCCAGCTCATTTCCTCACCCAACGGAAGGGTTTCCCCTTTCGCCATGGAAGCCATGGCTTCTTCCATTTCCGCCTGAGGCATCAGGCCCAGAGCGTACAGCATCAGATCGGAGATTTCGTTGTTGCCGTCTACAAAGAGCATTACCTGATTGTCCTTTTCCGGCCAGCCGCCGTAAAGCAGCTCATATTGGCCGGTAATCTGCGGGGAGACCAACTGGGAATCCCCCGGTAGCAGCTCGGTCCAAACATCCATGGCGCTGTACATAGCCCCCATGGAGTCAAAATAAGAGGAATAATCTCCCCCGTACATAGCGGCCAGCGCCCCCTGCATCAAAGACAGCACATCACACTGAAGAATATCTCCGTTTTCATCCTGCGTAAAGACCCGAAAATCAAAGTCATAGCTGTAATGTACGGTAGCAAGCTCTTTCAGTTCCCCGCCACCGTTATCAATATATTCTTTAAAGTCCTGCAGATTGTTGGTTTGGGTTTCGGCGTTCAGCATAGCGTCCATCATATCGTACATGACGGTGGAGGCATAGACCCGGTCGGGGTCCCGGCTGGCGGCCGAGGCTTCATCCTCCCGTTTAACACCCATAAAGGAGGTCATCAGAGAGGTCATATCGGTGCTTTCCGCTTGAATGGTCAAAGGATAGCTGGAAAGGGTCTCCTCCTGCACTTGGCTGATATAGTTGTTAATGCCGGTGGAAAGGGCCAGAATTAAGGCAATGCCAATGATGCCGATAGAACCGGCAAAGGCGGTGAGAATGGTACGGCCCTTTTTGGTGCGCAGGTTGTTGAGACTGAGGGAAAGGGCGGTAAAAAAAGACATGGAAATCTTTTTCTTTGGCTTGGAGGCGGCCGCCTTTTGGCTGAGGGGGCAGGGATCGGTGTCGCTGACGATTTCTCCGTCCAGCAGCTGAACAATGCGGGTGGAATATTTTTGGGCCAGTTCTGGGTTATGAGTAACCATAATTACCAGCTTTTCCCGGGCAATGTCCTTGAGGAGTTCCATGATTT
>CATJIY010000074.1 GCA_949740695.1 uncultured Eubacteriales bacterium | reverse complement strand
TTTTTTCAAAAGAAATCAAATTTTGCGTATTTTAGCCGTAGTTGTCTTGAAGCACAACAGAAAACCTCGAAATAAGCCAATTATCTTGACGGTTACATTGCTTTGATTGTATAATACACCGCCGAAGCCAGCAGATAGGCCCCCAATGCCAGCCCTACTACCATAGCTAACTTACCCTGAATCAGCGCCGCCGCCGCTACAGCGAGGATAGTGACTCCATAAGAAATCAAAGTATAGCGGGTATCAAATTCCTTGCCTAATACCCAAGATATTAGTTCTGGATATTTTTTCTGTTTGACCAGAACCAACAACATAGGAATCAAGCAGAGGATAATCGTTATGCTCAAGACCAGATTTTTTTCCCACATTCCAGCATAAAAACAATAGGTCGTGGCAATAGCCGCCGTTTGAACGACACAAAAGGTAAAAAATTGCCGCTCATATAAGTGATAGACGAGAAACAATCCCGCGATTACCGGCAAAAAGATATATAAGATATGCATGCCGTTGTAATATTCCATATAGAGAATAGCACAACAAGCACAAATAACGGCTGCGCACAGGGTAAAAAATCCACTGTGCAGGACCCGGTCCTTTTGGAGCTTGCCGTTTTTCCGTGCCCAAAGGAACCAAATGAGACAGCCAATTGCCGCTGCACCGCTTATTGCCATAACGATGAGATTAATTCGCTGCCCTAGAAGGAAAGTGGTTCCATAGGTCATCAGGTCATAAAGAGATGACATCCCCCAGAGAATGAGGGCGGTCATTAAAAAAATTGCCAGAATCCGGCGCGCCACAAGATCTTGGGCCTGCTTCCTTTTTTGGTTTTTCTCGTTCAAAAAGCTCACTCTCCGATGTCAAAATTACCTGTTTGGTACATAATAGAACATAATGCCGCCACTGGCGCAGTCTCGCATCGCAGGATCCGGGGGCCAACGGATACACAGTGCAATCCCAACTGAACCGCCATAGCAGCTTCTTCTGATGAGAAGCCTCCTTCTGGACCGGCTACTACTGAAAAAGTCTCTGCCGTTGTGTGTCTCAAAATGGAAGAAAGACTACGCTGCTGTTCTTTTTCATACAAGAACAGGGGACAATTGGCCTGAACAGCTTGAGCAAGAGCTTCTTTTAGGGAGGAAATCGCCCCCACCTGAACCACGCGGGAGCGCTGGCATTGTTTGGACGCCTCCAATGCAATCCGCTGATACCGCAGCTGTTTTTTCTCTAAATCTACGGGGTCAGGCCGCACGACGCAATATTGCGACAAAAAAGGCACAATTCGAGCGGCTCCACATTCTACAGATTTTTGAATTAAATAGTCCATTCGGTCCCCTTTGGAAAGGCCCGCATATATCGTAACAGAGACAGTGGGATCATTATTATAAACTTCCGACGACAAAATCTCTGCCGTAACCTCCCGTTTGCCAACTTGATTCAGACGGCAAAGATAAGCTTGTCCGTTGGCGCAGCAAATGGTGATTTTTTCTCCCGGCCGCATCCGCAATACCCGAGACACGTGGCTTGCGTCTGATGGGTCTAAGAAGATCTGGTTTCCTGTGATTTGATCTTCTGTTACGAAAAAACGCATGATATTTTTCCTCACAATATTGATAATTATATCAAATTGGTTGTAGTTTGTCCACGAAAAAGCCCAAAAATTCAGAAAAATTCAGGAATTCTTTTCTAAATCAAGGGGAAAGCGGCAACACAACATTACCCAGCCATCTTTTGTCAAGCGGTTTATGATTTCCAAACCGGCTTGCTCATACCGGCGGCGCACTTCCGCTTCTCGAGTGTCAATGATTCCGGAAAGAATCAGCCGTCCGCCTGGCGACAGCCAATGGGGCAACTGATCTGCCATCGCGATTAACACATCGGCTACGATATTGGCTACAATCACCTGATAAGGCCCTGCTTGTTTCAGCTGACCGGCCAAATTTTGGTCAGACAGCAGATCGCCTTGGCGTACCTGGAACCGGCTGGATTCCAGCTTGTTTTTCTTCATATTTTCTCGAGTAATTGTCATGGCGTTTTCTTCGATATCACAGGCCATGGCGGTGCTGGCGCCCAGCAGAAGGGCGGTACAGGAAAGAATACCGCTGCCGCAGCCCACGTCCAGTATCTTTGCGCCGGCGAGATCCAATTGGTCTAGCTGCTCCATGCACATTTGGGTGGTGGCATGGGACCCGGTGCCAAAGCTGGAAGCCGGATCCATGGTCAAAAGTACCCGTCCCGCCGGGAGTTCCGCCGACTCCCAGCTGGGGCAGACGTACAGCCGGTTTCCTACCGTAAAGGGTTTATAATACCGTTTCCACTCGTTTTCCCAGTCTTGACTATGCACTGAGGAAACTTCTATATTTAAGCTTCCGTAGAAACCGGTCTGGTCCTCTTGCTTAAGGCCGGCTAGCAGCTGGCCAATCTCTTTCAGCTTCTGCGCACCCTGATCGTCGGGTGTTAAAAAGCAACGTACAGTGGGTAATCGCTGAGGATTATCAAACAATTGTTCCTCAATATAATCCCACCGCTTTACTGGACTGTTTACGAAGTCGTCAATGGTCTGGGGATCGTCTACTTGGCTGCCTCCGGCGATTTCAGCCAGCAGGTCGGCTAGCAGATCTGCTGCCTGATGGGTGGTTTGGATGGTTACTTCGATATAATCCATAAGGGGGTGTTCTCCTTTCGGTTTTGCAGAAAACGTCCGGCCTCTTCAGAAATCTCTCGCAGCGCGGTTATGGCTTGAACGGGATACTTCCCTGCGGCGGTTTCACCAGTCAGCATTAGGCCGGAAGCCCCGTCCAAGACCCCGTTGAATACATCGCTGATTTCAGCACGTGTTGGAATCTTCGTATGTTCCATGGTGTGTAACAGTTGGGTCGCCACTAAAAAAGGCTTTCCCACAACTGCGCAAAGGGCAGCAATCTCTTTTTGTGCGCCTGGGAGAGCGGCGGAGGGGATGCTGTTGCCCAAATCTCCCCTGGCGATTACGACCCAATCTGCCAGGTCAATCCACTGAGGTAAAGTTTCCAGTCCCTGGCGGTTTTCCACCTTGGCAAAAAGTTTTATTTTTTCACCGCCCCGCTGGTCTAGCGCTTGACGCACCGCTAGCAGATCCTCCCGGCTTTGGACAAAGGGTTGCATGATTCCACCGATTCCCAAGCTGGCAACCTGGTCTAAATTGTCCAAATCAGATTTGGTTAAAGGCGGTAGGTGCAACTTTAGACCTGGTAGAGCCAAACTTTTTCGTGGCAACAGCTTTCCGCCGCGTTCTACCCGGCAAAGGTTATCGGACAAGACCGTCAGACACAGCCGTCCGTCGTCCAGCAGCAATTGTTGGTTAGGGAGCAGAGGAGGCAGCGCCGCTTCTGGAAGACACAGAGCGGACAAAGGCGCCTGTTCTCCTTCGACCAACTCCAGGGGCAGACCCTGCGCGCCCACGCGCAATTCCGGTCCTTGCAGATCAGCCAACAGCAAAAGATCCTGGCCCCGCTTCCGAGCCAGCCAAGCCGCTTTTTGCAGCAAGGGTGCTTGTTGGTCCAGACTGCTGTGGGAAAGATTAACCCGCAGGCCGCCCATTCCAGCTTCCAGCATAGCGGATAAAATATTTGCGTTGGCACAGGCTGGTCCCAACGTTCCAAAAAGGATCATGAAATTGTCCTTTCTCCTTCGTTCTGCGCGATCCAATCCTCTTTGGTCATGCCATAAAGATACAGATCTTTCCATTGGCCCTGCTGATCCCGGACATGCTGCCGTTGGAGGCCCTCTCGTACCATGCCCAGCTTTTCCATCAGTCTGGCCGAACGCAACGGATCTATGGTTTCTGCAAAGAGCTTTTTTGCATCTCCCTCAGTAAAGGCCCAAGCTATCAGCCTGCTAACAGCTTCAAAGCCATAGCCTTGGCGCCAGCAGTTCTTTCGAAAAATCCAGGCCAGCTCATATAGTTGAGGGTCGCCCCAGGATTTGTACAACAGATAGCCGATCAAAGTTTCATCGGTTCGCCGTACCGCCGCCAGTGCCTTTTGCCCTTGAATACAGAATTTTTGTAAAAAAGCCTCGGTCTGTTGGAGGGTATAGGGTGGTTCCAGCTGTTCCATGGTTTCCTTATCACCCAGAATCTCTTGCAGCCCAGATAGATCTTCCATTACAAAAGGGCGCAGACACATTCGTTGGGTAGAAATAACCGGTAGAATGGAGGCGGGGTGGCCCGTTGCAATTTTTTCCCAAATGCGGCATTTCTTTGATTCGGCTTGCTGGGGAATGGCTGGCAATCGTTCAGGTTCCATATAAGCTTCCTTCATCGACCATTGATTTCGTGTACAAAAGAGGCTTCTCGGGCGGTAAGTTCCACCCAGGCAGGGCGGAAGCCGCACTTCCAGGCGTTGCCTACTGATTTTAGATTACACCAAGCGGCGCAATAGAAAGGCGCCTTGTCCCGGTTTAGGATTTCCAGCGCCAGTCGGGAGGTTAGGGCAGACGCTACCCCTTGCCGGCGGTAACTAGGTAAAACGTCAATTCCAATTTGATACATATTGGCGCA
>CATJIY010000073.1 GCA_949740695.1 uncultured Eubacteriales bacterium | reverse complement strand
GGTATCTAAATTTCCGTCATAATTTTTCAAAGTATCTATGGGTGTAAAACCGCATTTCTCATAAAAACCGGTCATATCTGACGGAATATATACTCGTGAAAATTTTTGTTCTTTGGCGTAAGTCAGGACTGCTTGGATCATTTGATGGCTCACTTTTTTGCCACGGGCGCTTTCGGTCACAAAAATACTGCTGATCCAGGGCATGTATTTATTATCTGGATAATAATCTTCTTTTAAAAAAGAACAGCAGCCGATGATGGTTTGGTTATCTACCGCGGCAAAAAAGGCTTCCCATTCGGTCAATTTATTTTCTTGTAAAACCTTGGCAATGTGGGCTCCGGCGCTCCAGGAACAATTTTCGGCAAAGACAATTGTTTTTTTCCAAAGCGGACTTCCCGGTTCTAAACGAACAATTTCCATACTGATTCTCCCTCCTTGGTAATCATAAATGTTTTGACCGCATGTCCGCTGATATTATCTTGCCGGACCGCCCAGTCAGAACGTATAGTACGATTATATTTTAGCATGTTTGTAAGCATTTGTCACTCTTTAATTTAACAGTTCGACGAAATGGATAGTCGAGTATCTGGAAATTCCCGGCTGTATTGGTGAGGAGATTCCGCAAAACAAGGAAGTTTTCGCAAGAAATCTCCACGTAATTTTTGTGGGACATAACGCTAAAGGCGAAACGCCTTGGGCAAGGGGAGGATAAACGTTTTCGCGCCCTGTTTTTCATAAAAAGCAAAAAATTATTGTATTCCAAACCATCAGGCTATGGACAATCAAACGCTTTTTGTGATATACTAACTTAAATAATCAAAGATAGGGAGGGAGCGGTATGGCGCCTGTATTTATCCTATGGCTGGCGCTTGCCATAATTTTTGCCATTGTGGAGGCGGCAACCCTGGGACTAACTTCCATCTGGTTTGCTCTAGGAGCGCTGGTTTCTATGACCTGCGCGTTAGTAGGTGTGCCTTTATGGCTTCAGATTGTGGTCTTTGTGCTGGTCAGCGGAGGCGCGGTGTGGTTCACCCGGGATCTGGCCCGAAGCTTTAATAAAAAACGCCAGCCGACCAATGCAGATCGAATCATTGGCCATTTGGGACAGGTGTTAGAAGAAATTGATAACGCCCGGGGCGCAGGCGCTGTCCGGGTGGACGGAGCGGTGTGGACCGCTCGCAGTGTGGATGGACAAATGATTCCCACCGGTGCGCAGGTGACTGTTTGCGCGATTGAAGGAGTCAAGGTTATGGTCGCTCCCGCCGGACAGTGACCGATTTGGAAAACTGCTTGCTTTGGGTTCTCTTGTATTGTAACAATAGACGACCGAAACAGTAAAAATGAAGGAGGAGCGATTTTATGATGACACCGGTTTTTTTGATGGCGGTTTGGGGATATGGAGTCGTTGGCGTGCTGCTATTGCTGTTGATTATTTTGGTAGCTTCCAACGTAGTGATTGTCCCTCAGGCCAGCGCTTATGTGGTAGAGCGGTTAGGCGCTTATCAGCAGACCTGGGCTACTGGCTTACACTTTAAAATTCCCCTGCTGGAGCGGGTGGCCAATAAGGTGACCCTGAAAGAGCGGATTGCCGACTTTAAGCCCCAGCCGGTGATTACCCGGGACAATGTAACCATGCAGATTGATACTGTGGTATATTTCTTTGTGTCAGACCCCAAGCTGTATACCTATGGCGTGGTGCAGCCTATGTCTGCTATTGAAAATCTCACTGCCACCACACTGCGTAACCTAATCGGTGAAATGGAACTGGACCAGACGCTTACCTCTCGGGATATCATCAACAGCAAGATGCGGTCCATTTTGGATGAAGCCACCGATCCTTGGGGGATCAAGGTTAACCGGGTGGAACTGAAAAACATCATTCCGCCCAGAGAGATTCAGGATGCGATGGAGCGTCAGATGAAAGCCGAGCGGGAGCGCCGGGAATCCATTTTGCGGGCCGAGGGTGAAAAGAAGTCGGCCATCTTGATTGCTGAGGGCGAAAAGGAATCGGCAATCCTTCGGGCAGAAGCTGTCAAGGAGCAGAAGATTCGGGAAGCTGAGGGTCAGGCCGAGGCTTTGATGAAAGTCCAGACCGCTTTGGCCGATTCCATCAAGCTCTTGAACCAGGCTGACGCTTCCGACGCGGTGATTAAGCTAAAAGCGCTAGAGGCATTTCAAACAGTGGCCAATGGGCAATCTACAAAGATTATTATTCCCTCTGAATTGCAGGGTCTTGCGGGTCTTGCCACTGGGATTACCGAAGCTGTCAAGGGCGCAAAATAAATAAAAAAGCCAATCAGGGTCCGGCCTTTATTGCCGGGCCCTGATTTTATAAAAATGGAAATTGTCACGAATGGTGAACCCTCCAGATTTGGTGGGTTTTTGCCGCCAGTATTTTTTAGGAGAAGAGTCCTCGACTGTTGGTTTACCCATTGGATTTTTGAAGAAAGGTCTTGCTTTTAGAAGAGAAACCCGATACAATGACGAAAACAGCAAAACAGAAGGAGAAAACGGTCATTATGGAGCAACCTATCCATGGGCGTATCGGCAGGTTTATCGCCCAGCTTCGCCGGGAAAAGGGCCTGACGCAAAAGGCATTGGCGGCGCAACTGCATCTTACCGACAAAGCGGTGTCGAAATGGGAACGGGGTTTGGCCTGTCCGGACATTACCCTGCTGTCTGTTTTGGCCGGCCTGTTGGATGTCAGCGTGGAGGAACTGCTGGCTGGAGAACGGATTAGGGCTTCCTCAGAGGAACAGCCTGTATCCCAAAGGCAAACGCCTTCAGAGGAGGACGCTTTTGCTGATACCAAAGCATCTTTTGGTTCGGCAGCAAAAAGCCGCCGTTGGCCAGCATTGGCAGTAACGGGGTTGACTTTATCAGCTGTGATTGGCGCTGCGGTCTGTTTGATCTGCGATTTAGCGGTAAACGGTCGGCTTACCTGGTCCCCTATTCCGCTGCTGTCCATTGGATTTTGTTGGCTGGTTTTGGCGCCAGGGCTGCTGGTGAAACACAGAGGACTTTGGATTGCTTTGTTGGCGGCAACTGTCTGGATTTTCCCCTTTCTTGTAGCGCTGAATTCCTTTTTATCGGTAAATATTCTACCAGTAGCGATGCCTATGGCGGTGCTGGGAGTAATTTGCCTTTGGGCTTGTGCCGGAGTGATTTGGCTCTGCCGGAAGAGTCCTCTCCGGGCGGCGGGCTGGATCTGCTTGCTGGCGGTGCCCATGCAGCTAGCGGCAAACAGCTGGTTGACCCATCTGTTAAAGGAACCGCCCGAGCCGGGCTGGACGCTGGCTTCCAGTCTGGTTTTAGCGGGGACGGCAGTTCTCTTTTTTTTGTGGTCGCGAAAATAGGCCAACGATCAATTTATTGGGTTGTTCCTAAAATGATGTTAAAAAGCGGCGATACGATTTTTTGTATCGCCGCCGTTGTTTGCAAAAATGTAGCATTTATAGTTTCTATAAATGCTACATTCGCTTCAAATTTGTATGGAAAGTCTGCTTTTTTGAGGGTTGCAGCGGTATCCTCCACCCCTATTTGTCTTTATTTAGGCAACCGGGCTGATGTTATTATTGTTACTCCATTACCTTCTGATAGGCCCGTCTTGGCGTGCCGTCGTCGCAGATAATTTCCCCACAGTAGGAAAAGCCAAGACGCTCCAGCAGCCGGCGCATGGGGGAGTTGTCTTTATGGGTATCCATGCGGATGTCTCCGCACAGGTTCAGGCACCACTGGATGCACCGGGCGCCTGCGCCGGGCAGTTCTCCTCGAGAGGCAATTCGGTGAATGGCGCCGTAAGGCGCTTGATCTTGCAGCCAAGCTCCCTCGATCTTCTGATAGGTGGGATCCTCTCCCCAGATCAAAGCAAATACCGCTTGCAAGCGGCCTTCGGCCTCCAGCACATAGCTGCGGCCTAACCGGATGTCCTCTTGAATCATAGAGGGATAAGGGTAACCGTTGGTCCACTGGGCGGCGTTTCCAGTCTTCCGCATATAGGCCCGGCCAATGTCATACAGAGCCATGATTTCTTCAAAATCTTTCGGGCGGGAGAGCCGGATGCAGCCGGCGGGAACCGGCTTTTTCCCCAGCAGAGTGAGTAGAGTTTGCCGCCCACCCAAGGCGCCCAGCAGAGTTTGGGCATCCTTTAGGGCGTCGGCTCGTTTTTCCGGGGAGGGGTTGGCTTTTTTGGCCCGAATCAGCAGATTTTTGGGGGAGTGGATCAGATCAATGAACTCCAGCACTTGCACCTCATATCCCCGGCTTTCCAGTAACTTGGCTCGAATGGCGTCGGTAGCCAGAGCGGAAAACCGTTCTTTCAAGATGCCGTATCCGGTAACCGGCGGCAGGGCGGCGGACGTGGTGGACAGATTCAATTCATGCTGGCAGCAAGGCGCTGAAAGAATATATCTGGCGCCCCATTCCATAGCGTGATATAGGGCATAGTCGGTGGCGGTGTCGCAAGCATGGAGCGTGATGACCATATCCGGCGGAATCTCAGCCCGATAGTCTCGAATATCGCCGCAAAAAAAGCGCAGGCCGGTATAACCATATTTCGCGGCTACTTGATTGCAGTGGGCGATCACATCGGCTTTTAAATCCAAGCCGGTGATATCCGCCTTCCGATGAAGAATCTGGGTGATGTAGTAATAAATCACAAAGGTGAGATAGGACTTCCCGCAGCCAAAGTCCACGATACGCAGGGTCTCGTGAGGGTCTTTTGCCAAAAGATCGTCTAAAAACTCCAAAAACCGGTTGATTTGTTTAAACTTATCATATTTGGCCTTGACCACGCGGCCTTCAGGAGTTAAGACGCCCAGGTCTACCAAAGGTGGGACAACCACCCCTTCAGACAACAGGTATTGCTTTTGCCGGTTATGTCCGGCAGATAGGCCGGGCAACTGCTTTGCCTCTTGCCGGGAAAAAAACAACTTACCTTTTTTGGAAATTTTCAGGCAAAAAATTGCTCCCTGGCACACCCCGTCCAGTTGTCCATAGTGGGCCAGCAGATCTTCCAGCCGGGCGGGGACCTGTTCTGGGGAGAGATTTTCGTGAAAAACCTGGGTGCTAGTAAACTTCTCCATCTGAAAAAGGTCTTGTTCCCGAACCTGGATGGGCCGCAAGCAAAGTTTTTTCCATTGAGCCCCTGGGCGAGGATTCGCGACAGTCAGCCGGATCACTGGAATAGAAAAAATTTCTTCCAGCGCCTGGCGGATGGTTTCCGGTTGTTTCATTGCAACACCTCTCCTACAAGCGTTTCTTCTTCCATGCCAGTGATCCGCACCGGCAAAATCTGATTGTGCAGGCCGGTTCCTTTGGCTCGCACCAGGCAATATTGCGGGATGTGTCCGGCAGACCAGCCATAGGCCTCCTGTTCAAAAAGCACTGGATAAGTCTGCCCAATTCGGGCTTTCAGGTCGTTTCGCTCCAACGTCCGGCAGAAGTCTCCGGCGATTTTTGCCCGCTGGGCTTTTTCCTTTTGAGAGAGCTGGCCCGGCAGATCGTAAGCTCGGGTGCCAGCCCGCCGGGAAAAGGGAAATACATGAACCTTACCCAGTCTGCATCGAGACAATAATTCCAAACTTTGGTGAAAATCCTCTGGGCTTTCACCAGGAAAGCCCACGATCAGATCGGTGGTCAGCCCGCACTCTGGCATGGCCTGCCGCAGCAGGCCGCAGGCAGTCTGATATTGGGCGGCGGTATAGTGCCGGTTCATAGCGTATAGCGTCTTGTCGCAGCCGCTTTGCAGGGAGAGATGAAAGTGAGGGCACAGGTTGTCCAGCCGGGCGCACCGGCGGGCAAACTCGGGGGTGACTGTGTTTGGCTCCAAGCTGCCCAGCCGCAACCGGGTCGAGGGCGCAGCCGCGCAAAGTCCCTCAATCAGCTCCAGCAGAGTGGGCCGGCCCGGCAGGTCGCGACCATAGGCGCTGATTTCAATACCGGTGAGAACAATCTCTCGATAGCCTTCAGCTTCCAGCCGGCGGGCCTCTTCCAACGCTAGGTCAAAAGGCAGGCTTCTTTCGGGTCCACGAGCAAAAGGAATACGGCAGTAGGTGCAGAAATTTTGGCAGCCGTCTTGCACTTTCAGTAGCGCCCGGGTTCGGCCGGAAAGGCCGCCGGCAGGCAGATGGTCAAAGAGGGGCGGCGCGTTATGCCACAAATCTCTGACACCGCCAGGAGCCAGCCCTTCCGCCAGATCCAAAATTTTGCTTTTATCCGGAGTACCGATGACTCCGTCGGCCCCGCAGGCCGCTTTGGCTTCCTCTGGCTGGACCTGGGCGTAGCACCCGCAGAGAAGCAGGCGGGCGTTAGGATTGATTTTTTTACACCGGCGGGCGGCGGCCCGGGATTTTTGGTCGGATATGGCGGTAACCGTGCAGGTGTTGACCACATAAACATCGGCAAATTGGTCAAAGGGCACGACATGGTGGCCTCGCTGGGCAAACAAGCGCTCCAGCGCTTGCGTTTCAAACTGGTTGGCTTTGCAGCCGAGGGTATAAAAAGCAACTTTCATTATGGATTCACCGTTTTTCACAGGTCGAATGGATGGTCCCTTTTATTTTACCGGATAACTGGGAAAAAAGCAACAGCGGAAAGCTGGTCTATTTCCTTTGATCTTCGCATAAAATCCCACAAAAAGCGAGTTTGGAGGGTGCGTTTATGAAAAAATTACTGGCGGCGGCGCTGGCTTTGGGACTGCTGGCGGTTCCCTGCTTTGGAGAGGAGGCGCTTCCTGTTTCAGTGGCAGCGCCCTCGGCAGTGCTAATAACTTTGGATGGGACGGTACTGCTGGAAAAGGACGGCCACGCGGTTCGGGAGCCAGCCAGCGTGACAAAGGTGATGACATTGCTGTTGGCCTGCGAAGATATTGACAGCGGGAAGGTTGCCCTTACTGATTCGGTGACCGCCTCGGCTTATGCCGCGTCTATGGGCGGCAGTCAGATCTGGCTGGAAGAGGGCGAAGTGCTTACTGTAGAGGAGATGATAAAATGCATCGCGGTGGTTTCGGCAAATGATTGTGCGGTGGCTTTGGCCGAACATCTGGCGGGCAGCGAAGAGGCTTTTGTTCAGCGGATGAATCAGCGGGCCCAAGAGCTGGGGATGACCGACACCCGGTTTGTCAACGCCTGCGGCCTGACAGCGGAAGGCCACGTGACTTCGGCTTATGACATTGGGCTAATGAGCGCTCAACTGCTGCGGGAGCACCCTTGGATCACCCAATACACCACCATCTGGCAGGATAACATTCGGGAGGGAGCCTCAGTGCTGGTGAATACCAATAAGCTGCTGAAAAGTTTCCCCGGCGTTACCGGACTGAAAACAGGCTTTACTTCCACCGCCGGCTATTGCGTCTCGGCCAGTGCGGAAAAGGAAGGTCTGCACTTGATCGCGGTGATAATGGGCAGCGATAATAAGGAAAACCGCAGCGCGGACGCAGCGGCTCTCTTAAATTGGGGTTTTGCCAATTACGCCGCCGTTACTTTAACCACTGATCGGCCGTTGTTGCCCATTCCGGTAGAGATGGGGAGCCAAAACCTGGTGCCGGTAGAGCTGGGAAGGCAGGAGCCGCTGGTGCTGCCCAGAGCGGGGCTGAGTCAGCTGGAAAAGGTGCTGGAGCTGCCTGAGACGGTGGCCGCGCCGGTAGAATCGGGACAGCAATTGGGGGCGC
Organism: uncultured Eubacteriales bacterium; assembly: GCA_949740695.1. GTDB lineage: Bacteria > Bacillota > Clostridia > Oscillospirales > Butyricicoccaceae > UBA4644. The sequence goes on along the minus strand of CATJIY010000073.1, from coordinate 30,795 downwards.
TTTCAGTGCGAATGGAGGGAGAAGAGGTATGCCGGATACCGGTGCTGGCCAGCGAGGGCGTGTCTCGACTAACCCTGTGGGAAATTTTTTACCGAAATCTCCAGTGCCTTTGTTGCCGGTAGCCAGCTGAGGGTGAATTTGCTTTTGGAAAAAATCTTGTGAATTCCAAAAAAAACGGTTGTGACTGGCTAAAAAGTATGGTATGATGATGACAGAAATAAAATGTATTCCAGCAGGACGGCCGAAAGCCGCCGGCAGGAGCATATCGCCCACTACCTGATTAGGAGGAAATGGAACATGGTCAAAGTCATTATGGGGAAGCGCGGTTCTGGAAAAACCAAGCAGTTGATTGAGTTGGTAAACGTCGCCGTCAACGAGGAAGCGGGCAGCGTTGTCTGCGTGGAGTGCGGAGGAAATTTACGCCTGAACATTAAGTACAGCGCTAAATTGATTGATATTTCGGAGTATTCCATAGAACTGGGGTACGAGACCCTCTTCGCGTTTGTCTGCGGTTTGTATTCCGGAAACTATGATATCACCCATGTCTTTATTGACGGATTGTTCAAGGTGACCGGCTCGGATGACGACAGTAAGGCGGGCGCGTTCCTGGATAAGCTGGAAGCTTTCTCTAAAACCAGCGGCATTAAATTTACCATTACCATCAGCGGCGACGCGGAAGCGGCCGATGAGGGCGTGAAAAAGTACTTCTAAATCTTTGCATAGGCCGCCCCGGGAAATTCCCGGGGCTTTTTTTCGAGAAAATCGGGAATTTTTTGTGAAAGCTATAGGAACTATGGGGGAAATGTGATACAATACTTACAAGGCATTGTATCAACAGCCCTTATGGGCCGCGCCCTGATATTCGACAATCCATTTGCCGAACAATCTGTGCAATAGGAATAGAGAGCCCCAGAAAATCAAGAATTTTCTGGGGATGGCGTCATACCCGCAGGGTATTGCTCCAACGGCCGTTGCGGGCCGCTCCTGCAATATTGATGAAAGAGAAAGGGCGGCTCAGAAAATTTCTGGACTTTTTGAGGGAAGGGGATGCTGAGATCATGGGTCGATATTGGAAGATCGCTCTGCTGGCGGCGGGGCTGGCGTGTATCTGGATCCTTGGCGGGGGCTGTAGCCTGAAAACTGGCGACAGCCTTCTTTCCTTACCCAAAGTTCCGGCGGAATATGTCCAGCTTCAGCAGCAGCTGGATGTGATTTTGCAGGGCGGCGCGGCTTATGCGGTGGCTGAATCGGGTACCAACCGGCAGGCTGTTCAGGAGGTGGATCTGGATGGGGATGGCCATGAAGAAGTGCTGGCCTTTTTCCGCACGGAAAGCGGTTCCTTCCAGGTATATGGGTTTCGTCGGGAGAAGGACGAATATCTTCCTATGGGTATGGCGGAGGGCTATGGCACCGCTTTGCAGGCCATCTATTACCCGCAGCTGGGGAATGGAACGCGAGCGTTGGCAGTTTGCTGGGGTTTTGACGAGGGCGGTTCTTATGGCATGACTGTCTATGGCTTTTCGAAAGGGGGCATGACGGTGCTGCTGGATATGCAATATGCCGATGTGGCTTTTTCCGATTTGGATGGAGACGGGGCGGAAGAGTTGGCTTTTGCTGTGCGGGACAGTGTCAGCGGGTCTTATACCGCCCGGGTTTATCGAATGGGAAAAGCCGGCTATCAGGTTTCTTGGGAAGCTCCGATGTGTATCGAGGTGCGTTCGGTAGCGAATATGCAATTTGGCCAACTGGAAGAGGGGCGGATTGGGCTGTATATTGATAGCATTGCCATTGCCGGCGGCTACGTCACTGATTTGATCTGTTATGACGGCCGGCAGGCGGTCAACCGAACCATGGACCCGGCCAGTGGATCTGGAGGGCGGACTTGGCGCAGCAGCTCTGTTTTTTGCAGCGATATCAGCGGAGATGGACAGATCGACGTACCAGTGAACCACAGCTTTCCTTATGACGCTAATGAAAATGAGTCCCGCTACCGGTTGGATTGGATGAATTATGACCCGATGGGAGATGAAATCCAGGTAAGCTCCACCTATCATGTTCCGGGGGAAAGCTGGTATCTGGCCTGGCCGGAAAGTTGGGGGGATCAGGTGCGGGCAGAGCGAATCAGCGGCATGCACTATTCTCGAACGAAGTTTTTCCACTTGAGGCAGGAAGGCAAGACGGAGGAAGTAATGTCCATCTACCTGTTTACCGGCAGCAGCCGGGAAAGTCAGGCCGATCTTTACCGCCAGCTTCAGCCGCTGGCCAGCACGTCGGCGGGGATTTACCGTTGCGGCGTGATTGAAGGGGAGGATCCGGAACTGTTTTTGCCGCTAGAGGCGGTAAAAACACTATTCCATACCATTGAAATCAGCTGGCACGGGGAGGCTTTTTAAAGATGAAAAAAAAGGTTTTGGTTTTAGAAGATGAGGATAATATCCGGGCATTTGTGGTAATCAATTTGCAGCGGTCAGGCTATGAGACGGTAGAGTTTGGTTTGGGAGAAGACGCGGAAGCGTACCTCCGGGATCACAATGATCTGGCTATCGCGGTGCTGGATGTGATGCTGCCCGATGTCAGCGGCTTTGATCTTTGCCGCCGTATTCGGGGTATGGGCAGCAAGATCGGGATCATTATGCTCACTGCCATGGGGCAGGAGAGCGACCGGGTTACCGGATTGATGACTGGCGCGGACGATTATGTGACCAAACCTTTTTCGGTGGCTGAGTTGGTGGCTCGGGTGGACGCTCTTTACCGGCGCATCTGCGGCATGGGCTATCAGAGCGATATTTTGCAAAGCGGGGAGTATGAGCTGGATTTGCGGTCCCGGGAGTTGAAGCACCAGGGGAAAAAGGTGGAGCTGACCCAGGTGGAATATCTCATTATGAAAACATTTTTGGAAAATCCGGGGAAGGCTCTCTCCAGGGACAGCATTTTATCTCTGGTCTGGGGAGAACATTACCAAGGGGATTTAAAAGTGGTAGATGTGAATATCCGCCGCCTCCGGCTAAAGATTGAAGAGGACGCCGCCCAGCCCAAGCATATCACTACCGTATGGGGCTATGGTTATAAGTGGGAGAGCTGACCGGCCGGCTTCCGATCAATCGCTCTGGGAAAGGAGGGAAAGCGAGGATGGAGCAGACGCCCAGAAAAAAACCGCTGCTGGCGCATATTGGGTTAGATGGCGGTATCAAACGCCGGTGGTTCATCAACAATATGAGCATTGTACTGTTGCTTTTATTTTTCGTCATTGGACTGGTGGCGGTTTTTGCCACTTATTATTTTTCCTCCTCGGTACAGGCGCAGCTGGAAGGGCAGGCTGAAACGACTTCTAAATATCTTAATCGGTATTTCAGTACCAGCTACAGCGAGTTTTATGAGTATAGCCGCAATCTGGTACAGAATTTTAGTCTGGCTGACCGGATGGAGATTCAGATTTTGGATGAGTCCGGCCGGGTGATGTTTTCTTCCAACGGGATGACCGCCGGCTATGTTCCAGAAACTGGGGAGATTGCCGCCGCTTTTTCCAGCGGGAAGGTGGAAACCTATAACGGCTTTGATCTGTTGACCGAAGAAAAAGTAATGGCCTCTACCGCGCCGGTTTATCATCGGGGCGGGCGGCAGATTGGCGCGGTGCGGTGCGTATCTTCTTTGATTTTGCTGGACCGGCAGCTCAAACAGATTTATCTTTGGTTGGCTCTGGCCTATGTGGCCTTGGCCGCTATGGTTTTTTTCTCTAACAGCTATTTTTTGCGCTCTATTGTGACCCCGGTGATGCACATCAATGATTTTGCGAAAAAAATCACCAGCGGACAGTATGGTATCCGATTGAATGTGGATTTTAATGATGAAATTGGAGAGCTTTGCCGCACGCTGAACGACATGTCCGCCGAGCTTTCCCGGATGGAAAAGACGCAAAACGATTTTATTTCCTCGGTGTCCCACGAATTGCGGACCCCCCTTACAGCCATTTCTGGTTGGGCGGATACCATTGAGGGCTGTTTGGACGATCCTCAACTGGCCACTCGCGGTTTGTCGATCATTAAAAAGGAAGTGCGGCGTCTGTCTCAGATGGTGGAGGAGCTGTTGGACTTTTCCCGGATTGAAGGAGGGGGGATGCGGCTTCAGACCGAACCCTTTGACTTGCGTGGGGATCTTTACGATGCGGTGTTTACCTATACCGATATGCTTCAGCAGGAAGGGATGGAAATTGAATATGAGGAGCCGGAAAGCCCCATCATGGTCTTTGCCGACCGCAACCGGATGAAGCAGGTTTTTTTGAATCTCATTGATAATGCGGGAAAATACGGAAAAAACGGCGACCGGGTTCAGGTATCCGCTCGAATTTGGGAGGGCAGTTGCGTGGTGACCATTCAGGATTTCGGGCAGGGGATTCCGGCGGATGAGCTGCCTTTTGTCAAGCAGAAATTCTATAAGGGAAGCGCCAAGGGCCGAGGCGCCGGCATCGGCCTTTCGGTGTGTAATGATATTGTGGAGATGCATGGCGGCAAGCTGGAGATTGAAAGCCAGGCCGGGCAGGGCACCATTGTTCGGGTGGTGCTGCCCCTGTATCAAGAGCTGCCTGCCGAATAGAAAAACAACTTTTATGGCAAAGAAGCGGATCGGTTGTCCGTTTGGGAATAGGGAGAGAACAAGCTATGTCAAACAAAAAGAACGAAAAGAAAACGAGCATTGCCGGCCAGGCGCTGATTGAGGGCATTTTGATGCGCGGTCCCCGAAAGACCGCCATTGTCTGCCGCAAGCCGGGCCAAGAACCAGTGATAAAAACCGAAGCCGCCGGAACCATGAGCCATGGGGCTTGGGCCCGGTTGCCGGTGGTTCGGGGCGTGGTGAGCTTTTGGGATTCCATGAAGTTTGGCATGCGCGCCCTTACCTATTCGGCTGATTTTCTGGAAGATGGAGAAGCGGTTCCGTCTGGAAAATTTGAGTCTTGGCTGGAAAAGAAGCTAGGGGGTGAAAGGTTGGAAAAGGCGCTGATGGGTCTGGCCCTGGCGTTGGGGGTAGCGCTGCCGGTGGTGTTGTTTATTTTGCTGCCCACTTTGCTGGCTGGACTGATGGGGGACAGCTTGCCATCCATTTTGCGGAATCTGGCCGAGGGCGGACTGCGGATTGTGATTTTTCTGAGCTTTCTTTGGCTTACCTCCCGGCAAAAGGACGTTCACCGCACCTATATGTTTCATGGAGCTGAGCACAAAACCATCGCTTGTTATGAGGCCGGGAAGAAATTGACGGTGGACAATGTGCGCCAGTGTTCCCGGCTGCACCCTCGGTGTGGCACCAGCTTTCTTTTTATGGTGATGATCGTCAGCATCCTGGTATTTTCTCTGTTTTCCTGGGGGAATCCCTGGGTGCGGATGACCATTCGGCTGGCTATGCTGCCGGTGGTGGCGGGAGTGAGTTATGAGATCAACCGGTTTGCCGGGCGGCATGATAACTGGCTGACTATTTTGCTGCGCAAGCCCGGCTTGGCGCTTCAGCGGTTGACCACCGCAGAGCCGGAGGATGACATGATGGAGGTAGCGATTCTTGCCATGAATCAGGTCATCCCGGAAAATGAGGGAGAGGACGAATGGTAATATGATCCGGACAATCAACGACGCATACCTAGACCTGCGGGCTGAGTTTCGTAAAAAGGGCATCGCCGGTTATCAAGTGGAGGCAAGGGAGCTGGTGGCTTTTGCGCTGAACCTGGAGCCGGAAGAGCTGGACGGCAAGCGGGGCCAATACATCTTTGACAAGGACGAGGAGCGGATTGAGCAACTCAAGGAACGGCGGTACAGCGGTATCCCTCTTCAACATATTACCGGCCGGTGGGAGTTTTACGGTCTGCCCATGGAGGTGACTGCCGATACCTTGATTCCCCGGCCGGATACGGAAAAGCTGGCCGAGGTGGGTATCGGCTTGTTAAAAGACCGGAGCAAGGGCCGGGTACTGGATTTGTGCTGCGGTACCGGCTGTGTGGGGATCGCGGTTTTAAGCAATGTGAGCGAGGGGATTAGCGGTGTGTTTGCTGATCTTTCTGAGCCGGCGCTGGAGGTTGCCAGGCGCAATCTGATTCGAAATCACCTCACCGCCCGGGGTGTGACCGTTCTGGCTGACGCCCGCCAAAAGGCTGCCTCGGTGTTGGGGAAATTTCACTTGATCGTATGCAATCCGCCTTACATCCCGACAGAGGAAATTGCTGGGTTGGACGCTGAAGTGCAAATCGAACCTCATATGGCGCTGGACGGCGGCGCCGATGGGCTGTCTTTTTATCGTTGGGTATGCAAAAATTACAATGGCGTTTTGACACGAGGCGGAGCGTTGGCCTTTGAGGTAGGGCTGGGACAGTATGAGCAGGTGATGGAGATTATGGAGAAGAACGGATTTGACTTTGTGCAGTTTGCTTGTGACCTGGCGGGGGTAGAGCGGGTGGTCTGGGGTTTGTGGGACCCGCCGGCAGTATGAGTCAGCGGTATGCCGCCGAGTGTCCGGCCTATCTCAAAAGCCAACTCATTACTTATCTGGGCAATAAGCGAGCCTTGTTGGAGGATATCGACCGGCAGATCTGTGTGGTCCGGGACAAATTGGGCGGACGAAAGCTGGTCTGCGGCGACTTGTTTTCTGGGTCGGGAGCGGTGGCCCGGTTGATGAAACGGCATGCCCAAGAGCTTTATGTCAATGATTTGGAGGGCTACAGCGCTATTTTAAACCAGTGCTATCTGGCCAATCGGAAGGACTTCCCCAAAGAGGATTATGAAAAGGCCTTTTCTAATGCGCAGGCCTGGCTGAAAGAGCCGCTGGAACAGGGGATCCTTGCGGAGCATTATGCTCCGCGGAGGGATGATAGCATCCAACCGGGGGAGCGGGTCTTTTATACTGGGGAAAATGCTCGGATCATTGATACTTTGCGTGGGTACATTGATACTTTGCCGGAGGGTTTGCGGCCATTTTTTTTGGGACCGCTGCTTGCGGAGGCTTCGGTTCACAACAATACCGGCGGCGTGTTTAAGGGTTTTTATAAAGACAGCGCCACAGGCGTGGGTAAGTTTGGTGGAAACGGGGAAAACGCGCTCCCTCGTATCTTGGGCCGGGTAGAGCTGCGGCGGCCGGTACTTTCTGCTTTTTCTTGTCAAAGCAGGATCTTCCGGCAAGACGCCGGGACGCTGGCCGAACATTTGCCGCCGCTGGACTTGGTATATCTGGATCCTCCTTATAACCAGCATCCTTATGGATCCAATTATTTTATGTTGAATGTGATTGCGGAAAACCGTCTCCCCGGCCCTATCAGTCAGGTTTCGGGGATCCCTCAGGGATGGAACCGGTCGGATTATAATAAGCAGGCCAAGGCTCTGCCGGCTTTTTCGGCCTTGCTGGAAAAGCTGGACGCCCGATATTTACTGATTTCTTATAACTCCGAGGGATTTATCACGTTAGAGCAAATGGAATCCTTGCTTGCCCGTTTAGGGACTTTTACCCGCACTGAGATTGCCTATAACGCTTATCGGGCCAGCCGGAACCTTGCCGGCCGGAGCCTTTATGTAAACGAGTATCTCTTTTTGTTGAAAAAGGAGGGCTAAGATGAGTCAGTCGGAAAGCTTGCGAACCCGCTTGGAACAGCATAAACCCAAAAATAGCTTGTCCCAAAAGGATGATAAGGCCATTGAGCGGGCCATGGGGTGGGTGATGGGTTATCTAAAAGACCGGTTTGATTTTACAGAAACCTATGGAGAATATGGGTTGCAATATGAAAAATCCCTCCAGGTGGAGCACATGCTGGAGCATATCAAGGCCCATGGTCAACGGGCTGAGTTTGATTATCAGTACATGGATCGAAGCATCGTTCCCGATGGCGGGGTGCTCTTTTTAGTAAAAAAAGATGGGAGCCAGCGGCTGCCCTTGCTTTTTGCCGAGGTCAAACGGCAAGGCACCAATGATAAGCGGGCGCAGGAGGGCAAGGGACGACAGGCCACTGGCAACGCCATTGAGCGGCTGGGGAAAAACCTCACAGGTATCCGGGCTATGATGAACCACGACAAGGTGACCCCCTTTGTTTGTTTTGGCAGCGGGTGCGACTTTGCCCCAGAGGAAAAGACCGTGTTGTCCAAGGTGAGCATGCTCAATCAGTTTTATCCCCTCAATCGGACCTATGTGTTTAAGCGGGACGGCAGCGCCGACCACAGCGCTTTTGCTCCGGTGTCTATGTATTTTCGGGAAGAGCCATGGACAGCGGAGGAAATGGCCGGGATCATGAAAGAAATCGCGGAAACTACCTTTCGGTATTATGTGTTTTAAAGGTGGCTGGCGCCCCCTTTTGTGGCGCTGGCGGGCAGAATGGCAGGTATAGGAAAGGCGGATCTGTACTTGCCCGGCTTTGGGGAAAAAGCTTTAGGCCATTGCGTTTATTGGAAAAATACAGTATACTAGTCCTAATCAGAAAAGCGTTTCAGCAGTTTGCCGGTTGCCTTGTCATAGATAGAAAAGTTTGCTATAATACAGCTGTGACTAGTGAAAAGGGAGTTTTGTCTAATGTTCATGCAACAGGATTGGTTGATGCGGCAGATTGAACTGGTCACTATGGTTTTGGCGAAATTGCTATTTGGAAAGAGCGGGGAAACGGGGAATACGCAATAGAGGATCAGCAGACGCAGACCTTGATGGATGAACTTACTGGTTTGCTTCGGCAGGGACAGTTGGGAGCGGCGGAAGATCTTTTGTTTGCCCAGTTTTTGCCTGGAAGCAAGAAGAACAGCATATAGAAAAGAATCTTCTGGGGGCGGAAGCAGTGGAAGATATTGAAAGGAGAACTTTATGGAAAGAGACATCTTATTTAAAATGGATGACATGGTTTTTTCCTATCGGGTTGGTGGAATTTTGATCCAAAACGATAAAATATTATTGCAGCGCCCCAAAAATGATGATTATTCCATTATTGGGGGGCATGTAGCAGGATTGGAAACCTCTGCGGAAACTTTAAAAAGAGAATTTGAGGAAGAACTTCACACGAACATAAAAGTAGGAAAGCTGTTGGCGGTAGGCGAGATCTTTTTTCCTTGGGGGAAAAGGCCTTGTCATCAAATTTGTTTTTATTACAGCGTAGAGCTGTTAAAACCGGATATTCCAATGGAAGGTATCTTTTCTGGGTATGACGACTTGGATCAGGAACGGATAGATCTGGATTTTTGTTGGGTTCCATTGGAGCAGCTGAAAAACGGCGCAAAAGTATATCCTATGGAATTGATACCGCATATTTTACAGCCCTCAAATGGGTGCGTACATTTTATTTCTAAACAGATTTAAGGTTGCGGCTTAAAAATTAAAAAATCGGCCTCCAAAAATGAGAGGGCTAAAGCATTGTCTAAAGTCGTGTAGAATAGAAAAAAGCGCTGTTTTCCCATCAGGGAAGGGCGGATAGAACGAGGTGTTTGCATGGATAAGCAAAAGGCGCTGGAGACTGCCCTCCAGCAGTTGGAAAAACAATATGGAAAGGGAACAGTCATGCGTCTGGGAGAGAACCCAGGCATGCAGGTAGAAGCTATTTCCACTGGATCAGTGTCGTTGGATGTGGCCCTGGGCATCGGCGGGGTTCCCCGGGGGCGTATTGTAGAGATTTATGGTCCGGAATCCTCTGGTAAGACCACCATCGCTCTCCATGTCATTGCCTCGGCGCAGAAGGCTGGGGGTGAAGCTGCCTTTATTGATGCTGAGCACGCGCAAGACCCGGTCTATGCAAAAGCTTTGGGGGTGGACACCGACAGTTTGTTGGTTTCTCAGCCGGATACCGGCGAACAAGCGCTGGAGATTGCCGAGGCATTGGTGCGGTCTGGAGCCATCGACGTTTTGGTGGTGGACTCAGTGGCCGCTCTGGTGCCCAAGGCCGAGATTGAGGGCGAAATGGGGGATAGCTTTGTGGGCCTTCAAGCCCGGCTGATGAGCCAGGCTTTGCGTAAATTGGCAGGCGCTATTGCCAAAGGCAACTGTGTGGTGATCTTTATCAATCAGCTGCGGGAAAAAATCGGCGTGATGTATGGTAATCCGGAGACCACTACAGGCGGCCGGGCGTTGAAATTTTACTCCAGCGTGCGGATTGAAATTCGACGCATCGAGCATCTGAAAAACGGCTCCATCCTCATTGGCAGCCGCACCCGGGCCAAGGTCGTGAAAAACAAGATTGCGCCGCCCTTTAAAGAGGCCGAATTTGACATCATGTACGGCGAGGGTATTTCCAAAGTGGGCGAGATTGTGGATATGGGAGTTAAGTTTGGTTTTGTGCAGAAGTCGGGGGCTTGGTTCTATATGGACGAGGAACGGCTGGGTCAGGGCAGGGACGCCGCCAAACAGTATTTTAAAGATCACCCGGAGGCTATGGCGGCGGTTCAGAGCAAAATTGTGGAAAAACTCACCGGTAAAGACGAGGTTAAGGATGAGGCTGCGGACGCTGCCAAAGGGGAAGTGCAGGAAGCGCCCAAAGAGCCAACGAAAACGGCTCCCACAAAATCCGCCGCAAAAGGGCGGGCAGCCAAAAACAATGTAGAGGTCTTTGCCGATGACTTTGAGGATGACTGATTGGATGGCAGACGGGAGGGCGTGAGCCATGGAAGCGGATTCCAGGGAAAAGACCCTGCGGATGGCGGCCAATGTGTTGGAATACCGCCAGCGTTCCAGCAGCGCGCTCTATAACCGTCTGTTGGAAAAAGGGGCGGAAGAACAGGACGCAGCCTGGGCGGTGGCCCGGCTACAGGAGCTGGGCTATCTGAACGATGGGGAATACGGCCGGTTATTGGTACGGGATTTGTGTGCCCGGGGCTATGGTCCGGCCCGTATCCGGCAGCGCCTGCGGGAAAAGGGGCTGGACCCTGGTGATATTGACGCATCTATGGAGGACTATGTGCTCCACCCAGAAAAGCTGGAGCGGTATCTTCGCTCCAAGCTGCCTGAAGGAAGCCCTGACCGAAAAGCTCTCAAGCGGGCGGCCGACGGATTGTTCCGCCGTGGATTTTCCTGGGAGGAAATCCATGCCGCTCTTGCCGCCTATTCCGAACAAATGGAGGAAGAACCGTGAATCATCAACCTTGTATTTATTTGGTTTCCTTGGGCTGCGCCAAAAATCTGGTAAATTCCGAGCAGATGTTGGCCCGGTTGGAACGGGCCGGCATGACGCTGCTGAATTCCCCTGAAGGGGCGGACGCGGCGATTGTCAATACCTGCGGCTTTATCGACAGCGCCAAGGAGGAAGCCATCCAAACCATCCTCCAGCTGGGTCAGCGCAAGGCCGAAGGCAAGCTGAAAGCACTCATTGTTTCCGGGTGCCTTTCCCAGCGGTATCAAAAGGAGTTTCTTGCCGAGCTGCCCGAGGTGGACGCCGCCTTAGGCACCGGCAGCTATGATGAGATTGTGGAGGCGGTGACGCAGGCGCTTTCCGGCGCCGGCCGGCGAACTTGGTTTGCCCCTAGAGAGCAAAGCTGCCTCACTGGCCCCCGGGTATTGTTGACTCCCGCTTATTCGGTCTATCTAAGGATAGCCGAGGGATGCGACAACCGGTGCGCCTATTGCGTCATTCCTCAGATTCGAGGGGCTTTCCGCAGTGTGCCTATGGAGGAACTGGTACAGGAGACGGAGGCTTTAGCGGCTCAAGGAGCAAAGGAATTATTAATCGTAGCGCAGGACGTGACCCGATATGGGAAAGATCTATATGGCAAGCCCTGCCTGACCGAGCTGCTCCGCCGGCTGGAAAAAGTAGCGGGTATTCGGTGGATTCGGCTCCATTATCTTTATCCTGATGAAATTGAAGACGGTCTTTTGGAATACATTGCCCATAGCGAAAAGATACTGCCTTATTTTGATATCCCGATCCAGCACATTCATGACCGGGTGCTGCGGGATATGAACCGCCGGGGAGGCGGCGCTCTGGTTCGGGAGCGGATCGATCGTATTCGGGCGTTGATGTCCAACGCTGTCATTCGGACTAGTTTGATTGTGGGCTTTCCAGGGGAAACGGAAGAGGAGTTTCAGGCGCTGTATGATTTTTTAGAAGAATACCGGTTGGAACGGGTGGGGGTCTTTTGCTATTCTCAGGAAGAAGGTTCTTCTGCGGCGGAGATGCCCGGCCAACTGTCCCAAGAGGAAAAGGAGCGGCGGCAAGCCCAGCTCTATGCCCTCCAGGAACGGGTGATGGAGGAACATTCTGCCCGGCAGGTTGGCCGGGAACTGAACGTGTTGGTCTGCGGACAGGAGGACGGCCGCTGGTTTGGCCGCAGCTATATGGACGCTCCCGAGGTGGACGGTCTGGTATATTTTGAGGGTAGCGCTCAGGAAGGCCAATTTGTCACGATTCGCGTAACCTATGCCGAGGGCTGCGACCTGTATGGCACAATGACCGGTCAGGAGGATGATTGATTATGACCCTTCCCAATATGCTCACTTGCGCTCGAGTGATATTGATCCCGGTATTTTTGGCCCTGGCCTATCAGGGAACCCCGACTTGCGATATCGCGGCGCTGGCGGTCTATGTCGTTGCTTGCCTCACTGATTATGTGGATGGACAGCTGGCCCGCCGGAACCATCAGGTTACAAACTTTGGAAAGTTTATGGACCCGGTGGCCGATAAATTATTGGTAATGGCCGCGCTGCTGCTGTTTGTCGAGCAGGGGATTATTCCCTCTTGGGCGGTAACCATCATTCTTGGGCGGGAATTTATTGTATCCGCTTTGCGGATGGTAGCCGCATCCAGCGGCCTGGTTATCGCGGCAAATATCTGGGGAAAGGCCAAAACCTTGATTACCATGGTTACTATCATCATCCTGCTGATCCCCATGGACCCTATTTATCTGGGCCCGTTGTGTTTGCAGGATGGATTGATTTGGCTCACCGTCATCATTACGGCTATTTCGGGAGCTACCTATTTGATTGACAACTACGCCGTCATTAAAGACGGATTTACCCAGAAAGGAGCCTGAGCGCTATGCAGCTCTACAATTCCCTCTCCCATCAAAAGGAGTATTTTCAAACCAACCAGTCGGGAAAGGTGGCTATGTATACCTGCGGCCCGACGGTTTATCACTATGCCCATATCGGTAACTTGCGGACCTATATCATGGAGGATGCACTGGAAAAGTATCTCCGTTATTTGGGTTATGAGGTCATGAGAGTGATGAATATCACCGATGTAGGCCATCTTTCCTCGGACGCGGATACTGGGGAGGATAAAATGCTCAAGGGTGCTCGCCGGGAGCGCAAGACGGTCCTGGAGGTGGCTCAGTTTTACACAGACGCTTTTTTCAGCGATTGCGAAAAGCTGAACATCAAGCGGCCGGACGTGGTGGCGCCAGCCACTCGCTGCGTCCCAGAATTCATTCAGATGATTCAGGGTCTTCTGGATAAAGGCTACGCTTATCAGGCTGGGGGAAACGTGTATTTCGATACTTCCAAGCTGGATCAGTATTATGTGTTCCAAAAGCATGAGGACGACGACTTGATGGTGGGCGTTCGAGAAGGTGTGGAAGAGGACGGTAACAAGCGCAATAAAAATGACTTTGTTTTATGGTTTACGAAGTCTAAATTTGAGGATCAGGCGTTGAAATGGGATTCCCCTTGGGGGGTAGGCTATCCAGGCTGGCACATTGAGTGCTCAGCGATCTCCATCAAACATCTGGGAGAACGGCTGGATATTCACTGTGGCGGCGTAGACAACGCCTTTCCCCATCATACGAACGAGATTGCCCAGTCAGAGGCTTATTTGGGGCATAAATGGTGTAATTTCTGGTTCCATGTGCTTCATTTAAATGACGCTACTGGAAAGATGAGTAAATCCAAGGGAGAATTTCTTACCGTATCGCTGTTGGAGAAAAAGGGCTATGATCCCATGGCTTACCGGATGTTCTGCCTGCAAAGCCACTACCGGCGCAACTTGGTTTTTACCTGGGAAGGGCTGGACAATGCGGCTACCGCTTATCAAAAGCTGATCGCACGTATCGCCGCCCTCAAGCCGGGGGACGGCGGCGCTGGAGGGGAACAGGCGCAAGCGTTGCGGGACCGGTTCCATGAAGCGCTAGATAACGATTTGAACACCTCGTTGGCGGTGACCGTTTTGTATGATGTATTGAAGGCTTCTTTGGGGGATAAAGAAAAGCTGGCGCTGCTGGGCGAGTTTGACAGTGTGCTCAGTTTGAACCTGCTGTCTGCCGCCGCCCAAAAACGCAAGGATGCGGCTGCGGTTCAGGCGGCGCCCGCCGCAGGCTTTACCATCATTTCGGAGGATGGTCAGGGGGATGCGGGAGTTGAAGCACTGATTCAAGCCCGGGCAGATGCGAAAAAAGGCAAGGATTTTGCCCGGGCGGACGCCATTCGAGCGGAGCTAAAGGCCCAGGGGGTGGAGTTGACCGACATCCCCGGCGGCGTCCGCTGGAAGCGGGGATGAGATAAAAAAGCCGCCTCTGCGGGAAAGCTGCAGGGGCGGGAACGCAGTTTATAAACACTCTGGAAAAGAACACCTTTTGCGCGGCGTTAAACAATTTATACGGTATGCAGTTCTGTGGAAAAACCGGCCAATGCTGATCCAGCATTGGCCGTTATGCTGGTTGGAACAGATATTTAACGGTTCCTGAAAAAATACTTGTCCAGCTCCCGGCATTTTTCCCAAAGGTCGAAGGTCGCCTGCTCGGCGTAAAAGCGAAAGGTTTCCCCTTGGTCGGTAATGACATAGAGCAGTTCGGTTTTTTGATGAATTACATCCTCTGGCTGACCGGGCCGCCCTTGGATGGCTCGGTGAATCTGTCCGTTCTCCAGCACCAGCTGCTGGCCTTGCCAGTCCTCTGGGCCGCTTGCTTGGGTGGTTTTGCCTTGCCACAGCCACCGCCGGTCGGGGAACAGCCAATCTTTGAGCGTGTGAGGGGGAGCAGTATCTTTTTCATAGACTTTCAGCTGCCATCGGTCTTCCTGTGTAATGCCATAAAGCCGGATGGTGTCCAACCGTACCCGAAGCTGCCCCAGCGCCGCCATAGGAGCTGGCGGAGAACAGTTAGCCTCCCCGTCGGGGGAGGCCGCTGGACGTTCCCATGATGGGTCCGCCGGGGAAACGCGGGATGGAGCGTCGTTGAGAGAATCGGATATTTTCGGGGAGGAATTTTTTTGTCCGGTGGTCATGAGCGGCCTTCCTTTCTGGTTTGTTTTCACCCGATATCCGGGGGCGGGCTGCCCCCGGACCGGTGAAAAACAAAAACGCCGTGCAGGAAGTTTCCCCACACAGCGTAAGAAGGTCGTTCTCATGCAACACAGACACGAAAGTAGCGCACAAAAGCCTTTACAAGAAAGGCAAAAATAGCGTATAATAATCGTGCGGTGCGGCCGGTTGGCCGTTGTGTAGGCGGCTACATCACCTGCGCAGGCTTCCGGGTGGGCCAACACTCGGAAGCTGCCGCATTTTTGTTTTTCGACATTTATTATACCAATCTTGGGGCGAGTTTGCAAGAGCTTTGTAGGCACGGGAAGCACCCGGCAAAATTTTTGGTTTTGCTAAATTTAGACGACGAACAAAGATTCGGAAAGGAATCCAATTATGAAAATCGCTATCATCGGTTACAGTGGTAGCGGAAAGTCCACTCTGGCCCGGCGGCTGGGGGAAGAAAAAGACCTTCCGGTGCTTCATTTAGATACTTTGCGGTTTTTGCCCGGTTGGCAGGTGCGGCCGCTGTCTGAGCAAAGGACTGACGAGGAGGCGTTTTTGGACGGGCACTCCAGCTGGGTGATTGACGGAAATTATTCCCAGCTGGCTTATAACCGGCGAATGGCGGAAGCCGACCGAATTTTTCTGCTGGATTTTCCCCGGCGGGTGTGCCTGCCGCGGGTGATTCGGCGGCAATGGCAGTATCGGGGGAAGTCCCGGCCGGATATGACCGAGGGCTGCTTAGAAAAGTTGGATTGGGAGTTTTTGACCTGGGTTCTTTGGCGGGGGCGCACAAAGGAGAAAAAAGCCCTGTTTAGCCGGTTGGCCCGGCAATACCCGGAAAAGCTGATACGCTTCACGCGCCCCTGGCAGGTCCGAAAATTGGTTGAAAACATAGAAAGAGGAGCGCAGATATGATCTATCCCGCATTTTTACAAATAGGAGACGCCGTAGGTATCACTGCCCCTTCCGCCGGTGTGGACGTCGGCCATATGGGGGGATATCTCCGGTCGTTGACCCATCTGAACCGCCGGTGGCGCACGGTAGAAACCCGCAACGTCCGAACCGGCTTGATGCCCTCTTCTCCTGGCTTGCAGCGGGCGGAGGAGTTGGCCCAGCTGTCCCGGGACCAGTCGGTAAAAGCAGTGCTGTGCGCCGGGGGCGGAGATTTTCTGGTGGAGATGCTGCCCTATGTGGATTGGGAAGTCATTGGCCGTAATCCCAAATGGTATCAGGGATATTCCGATCCCACCGGTTTGTTGTTCCCCATTACGACTCGACTGGATATAGCTACCTTATATGGTCCTAACGCCGGGGGCTATGATATGGATATCCTCCATCCCGCCTTGGAAAATAGTCTGTCTGTCCTTTCCGGCCAGCTGCCGGTGCAGCGGGGATTTGAACGGTATCAGCCGGCGGAGGAAGCGCCGGGAAATGACGGAAGCTACCGGCTGACTCGCCCCGCCCATTGGCGGACTCCTAACGGGAACTTTGCCGCTGCTGGACGGCTGCTGGGGGGATGCCTGGATGTACTGGATTGCCTCCGAGGTACGGAATATGCTCCTGTTTCCGCTTTTGATGAAAAATATGCCGCTGACGGCGTCTTGTGGTATTTTGATATTTTTGCCATGACTGCCGAACAGGTCTTTTACAGTTTGTGGAGCATGAAACAGGCGGGATGGTTCCGTCATGCCAGCGGGTTTCTTTTTGGCCGGGTCATGTTTCCTGGCGGGAGCCTTTTGACCTATGAGGATGCGATCCGGCGGGCGCTGGGGCAGGTTCCGCTGGCGTTGGAATGTGATATTGGACACGTAAAGCCGGCCTTTACCCTGATGAACGGCGCCATTGGCTGGGTGGCGGTGGAAAAAGGCCGGGCCGTATTGGAAATGGAGTTAAGAGAATGAAGGAACAGGCGATGAATGCCCAGGGGTTTGACACTTGGGAGGCTGATTACGATGCAGATGTGTTGACTTGCGATCAAGCTGGGGAATATCCTTTTGCTGGTTATGCCCAATTGCACAGGCAAATTTTTGAGCTGATTCACGCTCGGGAGGGTTGTTCGGTGCTGGAGCTGGGCTGCGGCACCGGAACCATGACTGCCCGAATCACCCAGGCTGGGCATCCGGTGACGGCGGTGGATTTTTCACAAAATATGCTGGAGACCGCCAGAAAAAAGGCCCCCCAAGCCCAGTATTTGCAATGCGATCTGCGGGATGTTCCGGAAAAGCTGGCCGGGCGGACGTTTGACTGCATTATCTTGGTCTATGCCATCCATCATCTTACCCCAGAGGAGCAGCAAACCTTGCTGGTTCAGTTGAAAGGACTGCTGATGCCCGAGGGCGTGGTGATCCTGGGGGATGTGGCTTTCCCTAACCGGGCGGGGCTGGAGGCCTGCCGGGAGGCGTATGAGGAAGAATGGGACGACGAAGAGTTTTATCTGGTGCGGGACGAGCTGGAGGCAGCCCTGCCCCAATACCATGTGGATGGTATTCCCATCTCCTTTTGCGCCGACGTACTGATTCTTTCGCCGGAGGATTGACCGGCGGCGTTGGATAAAAATTGGAAATCCCCGATTTGAATATCAATTTTAAGAGACAGAGAAGGGGGCGGGGGTATGGAAGGGCAGAAGGATACTCTGGAAGGGATGATCGAATCCATCATCTTTAAAAACGATGAAAACGGCTATACGGTGGCTCGGGCGGCCCTGGATGACGGTGGAGAAATTACCATCGTAGGCGTTATGCCTTTTTTGGGCGCGGGGGAACATATTTCCGCTACCGGTAGCTATGGGGTTCATCCTCAGCATGGTCCTCAGTTTACGGTGGAGAGCTATCTGCGAGAGATGCCCTCGGATACGGCGGGGATTTATGCCTATCTGGCCTCCCGAACGGTAAAAGGGATCGGCCCGAAAACCGCCCGGTTGATTGTGGACCGGTTCGGGAGAGAGACCTTTGATGTGCTGGCAGGATCGCCAAACAAGCTGGCTGAAATTCGGGGCGTTACTAAGGAAAAGGCTCGCGCCATTCAGGAGGAGTTTCTCCGGCTGAACGCTATGCGGGTGCTGCTGGAATTTTTGGTGGCAAACAATCTGCCCGCTCATTTTGCTTCCGGGTTGACAGCGGCGTATGGAGACCGGGCAGCGGAAGCGGTGGAGCGTAACCCTTATCTGCTGTGTGAAGAGCCTTTTTTGCTGGAATTCAGCCGGGCGGATGATCTGGCCGCCAGCTTGGGGCTGCCAGAGGATAGCCAGCTACGGCTGGAAGCTGGCCTGCTCTATGTATTGACCTTTAATCTTCAAGCGGGACATACTTTTTTACCCAAGGACAAGCTGCTGGCTACTTCTGCCCGGCTGCTGGGCTGGCAGGAGGAAGGGTTGCAGCCTCACCTAGATCGTTTGCTGGAACAGGAAAAAGTGGTGGAAGACCAATACCGGGGAATGGCGGTGCTTTATTTAGCTTATATTTGGCAGCAGGAAACCTTTGTAGCCAGAGAGGTTTTTCGGCTATATGGCATGGCGCTACGACCGCCCATGGATTTGGAACAGAATCTTTCCCGGCAGGAGGCACGAGAGGGAATGGAATACGCCGCAAAACAGCGGGAGGCCATCTGTTTACCCTTTGTTTCGGCTATTTCTCTGATTACCGGTGGACCGGGCACCGGAAAGACCACCGCGTTGATGACTATGATCGCTCTGCTCCAACAGTATGGACTAAACGTATTGTTGGCAGCGCCTACCGGCCGGGCAGCTAAGCGGATGACACAGCTGTGTGGAAAGGAGGCCAAGACTGTTCACCGCCTATTGGAACCAGCCTTTGATTGGGCCGACCGCATGCGTTTTCAACGCAATCAAACTAATCCGCTTCAAGGAGACGTAATTATTGTGGACGAGGCTTCTATGCTGGAGCTTTCCTTGGCGGCCGCTTTGTTAGAGGCGTTGTCCCCCCATTGCCGGCTGGTATTGGTGGGGGACGCCGACCAGTTGCCGCCAGTGGGGGCGGGAAGCTTTTTTGCCGATCTGCTGGGCGTGGAGGCGTTGCCGCGAGTGCGGCTCACCGAAATTTTCCGGCAAGCGCAAAACAGCGATATCATTTTGAACGCCCACAGTTTTAACCGCGGGGAGTTGCCCCAGATGCGGAAAAACGACCGGGATTTTTACTTTTCAGTTTGCCGTAGTGGAGAGAGTACGGTAGACAATGTAGTATCTTTGATGACCCGGCGTATCCCGGGGCATTTTGGTATTCCCCAAGGAGAAATTCAGGTGATTTGCCCTTCGCGCCAGGGGGTGTGCGGTACGGAAAGCCTGAACCGATTACTTCAAGAGGCCCTGAATCCCCCTTCGGCGCAAAAAGGGGAGGTTAAGTTGGGAGAGGTCATTTTTCGTAGCGGAGACCGGGTGATGCAGATTCGTAATAATTATAACCGAATCTGGAAACGGATTGATCCGCCAGAGACCGGCACGGGGGTCTATAACGGGGATACTGGAGAGATTGTTTTATTGGACCGAAACGCCCGCATCTTGATTGTCCGGTTTGACGATCGGGAGGCTGACTATGCGTTTGATGATTTAACTGAGCTGGAGCACGCATATGCCATCACCGCCCACAAATCCCAGGGCAGCGAATATGCCGCAGTGATTATTCCAGTGTTTTCCGCGCCTCAGCGGTTGCTCAGCCGCAATTTGCTTTATACCGCTGTCACTCGGGCAAAGCGTCTGCTGGTAATGGTGGGGCGGGAAGATATGGTGGCTCAGATGGTGGGCTGCGCCAATGCCGGCCGGCGGTACAGCGGGCTGAAAAGCCGGTTGAGGGAGCTGTGCGCACATGAAGGATAAGTTGCTCAATCTACTGTTTCCGCCCAAATGTATGCTGTGCCGCCAGACGTTGGGGGCGAATGAGGCAGGCATTTGTCAGGCTTGCTGCCAGCAGGTGGAGTGGAATTTGGTTCCGAACCGAATAGGCGGAGAAGATTCCTTTGATGTGGCGGCCGCTGGCTTTTGGTACGAGGGTCCGGTGCGCCAGGCCCTCCATGGTCTGAAATATCAGGAAAAACAGAGCTATGCCAGGCCGCTGGCCCAGGTGATGGCTTATGTTTATCAAAATAGTCTTAAGGTTCCGGCGGACCTGGTGACTTTTGTGCCTACCAACCGGGCCACCCGGCGCAGCCGGGGATATAATCAGGCCCAGCTGTTGGCGGTCCAGTTGGCAAAGCTGATAAATTTGCCCTGTATAGAAGCTTTAGAAAAAGTACGGGAGACCAAAACCATGCACGGTTTAGACGCTAAACAGCGGCGGGAAAATGTGGCCGGAGCGTATCGGTTATTTTGCCCTGCGGAACGGGTGAACGGCAAAGTCGTTTTGCTGATAGACGATATTCTTACTACCGGCGCTACCTTGGAGGCCTGTGCGAAAACACTGAAATCGGCGGGCGCCCGGCAAGTCGTGGGCTTGTGTGCGGCGGCAGCGGGGAAAACTTCATAAATTCTTGAGAATTATTTCTGTCAAGAAGGTTGAATTCGGAAAAAACCTTGGCTATAATAGTAAATAAGACGCTTTTGGATTTGCACAGGCGGTTTTGAAGGCGATATAGATGATTTTGGGGTGATAGTATGTTATTTTCGGGAAGCGATATTGGCATAGATTTGGGAACAGCGTCTATTCTGGTATTTGTAAAAGGCAAGGGAATCGTGCTTTGTGAACCGTCGGTGGTGGCTATCGACAAAAATACTGGTAAAACTTTGGCTATAGGTTCGGAGGCCCAGAGCATGCTGGGGCGCACGCCTGGCAATATTATTGCGGTGCGTCCATTGCGGGAAGGGGTCATTTCTGACTATGAAATGACCGAGAAGATGATTAAGCACTTTATTAAGCGGGTGCTTGGCTTTCGGTTGTTTAAACCCAATGTGGTGATCTGTATTCCCAGTGTGATTACTGAGGTAGAGGAGCGGGCGGTAATTGACGCAGGAGAACAGGCTGGCGCCCGCCGGGTCTATCTGATTGAGGAGCCGGTGGCCGCTGCCATTGGCGCGGGAGTAGATATCGCACAGCCCAACGGCGCCATGATTGTGGATATCGGCGGCGGTACCGCTGACATCGCGGTGATCTCTCTGGGCGGCGTGGTAGAGAGCACATCTATTAAGATTGCCGGAGATAAGTTTGACGAGGCGGTAGTGAAATACATTCGCCGCAAGCATAATGTGCTCATCGGTGAGCGCACTGCTGAAGAGATGAAAATGACGATCGGTTGCGTCTATCCTTACCCTGAAGAAAAAGTGATGGAGGTTCGGGGGCGCTGCCTGATGACTGGCCTGCCCCGCACGTTTACGGTGACCTCCAGTGAAATGCTGGAAGCTTTTGGAGACGTGTCTGATCGAATTGTCGAGGCGGTTCATGCGGTTTTGGAGCGCACCGCCCCTGAATTGGTAGGAGATATCGCAAACAACGGCATTTTGATGACCGGCGGCGGAAGCTTGGTGTATGGCTTTGATAAATTGATTGAGAGCAAAACCGGCATTTCTACCCGGGTGGCGGACGACGCGATTTCTTGTGTGGCTTACGGCACTGGTAAAGCGCTGGAAAACATCGACAATATGCAGGATGGCACGATGAACCTTAGCCGCCGGAACCAAGGTAACTGACCTTTGCCCTGGCGGGCTGATGAAATCCGGTTTGCTTTCGCTGCAAGATCGGCAAAAGGACCGTAAAAAAATTAAAAACTTGTCCATACTAGCATCATGAGAACCGGACCGGTCAGCGGATCGGTGGAAGAGGTGTTGGTATGGACACATTTTTATTTCACGGAAAGATTTGGCAGGAGCAGGGCGGCTTTGCCGACGCTATGGTAATTCGCCGGGGACGGATAGCGGCGGTAGGCCGGGAAGAAGAGCTGTATCCTTTGGCGAGTGGCTGTGATTTTATTAGTTGTCAGGGACGGACGGTAATTCCGGGCTTGTTTGACGCTTGCCTGTGCCTGGGCGCGGCGGCGTCTCCCTTGCCCGATGGCTTAGATGGGCTGAAGGAGGCGGTGCAGATCTGGATGACCGCCCATCCTTGGGCAGCAAAAAAAGGGGCCCATCTCTATTGGCGGTCGGCGGGGCAGGATCTGACCCCAAAGGCGCTGGATCAAGCGTGGAATTCTGCGCCGCTAGTGTTGGAGGATATTAGCCGTCAGCGGGCTTGGGCAAATACCAAAGGGTTGGAATTGTTAGAAAAGCAAGGGATTCCAGCGGCTTTTGCCCAGGAAACCAATTTTGATGAAGCGGGGCGGCCGGCAGGACAATTTTCTGGCCGGGCTTGCCGGATGATTGCGGCGGTACTTCCGTCGCCACCCCAAAGTGGAATCAAGCAACTGGGCAAAGAATGGCTGGAGCGGGCGGCCCAAACGGGTTTAACTACCGTTCAGAGCGCCGATATGGTATGCGGTTTGAGACTTCAGGCGCTGCCAGTGTTTCGGCAGCTCTATCGGGAAAACCGGCTGCTGCCTCGTCTACAATTTTTGGCTCCGGCCAATAACCCCACCCGGGGAAAAGGTCCCCAGCCTTTACGTCAATGGCCCAGCTTCGGCGGGCAGGTAACCACCATGAAGCGGTTGCCCCGATTGGTTTGGCAGGGAGGACAATTGATAGTGCCTGTTCATCATCCTAAAGAGCTGGAAGCGCTGTTGGAGTATTTGCGTCAGAGGCCTCTGCCAGAAGAGAATTTCCGGCGGCTCACTCTTTTGGGAGCTAGCGGAACCTCGGCGGAGCAGCTGGGAGAGATGGGGAAGAACGGATTGGGCGTCATCGGGTTTCCGGGCCAGCTGGAGGAGCAGCTGGTGGCCAGTGCGGGATATCCGGGAGTTAATCCGGAAAATTGCTGCGCCTATCGCACCATGACCCGGGTGGGCGTTCGAGTAGGCTTTGGCGGTATGGACCGGATGGACCCCTTTGGCGCATTGCAAAAAGTAGTTTGCCGTACCAGTGTGGACAGTGCTGGAAAAGTAAAGCCCTCTCGAGAGGCAATGACGGTGGAAGAGGGCTTAAAAGCTTATACCAGCGGCAGCGCGTGGACGGATTTTGGAGAAGATTCAATTGGGCGGTTTCAACCCGGATATCAGGCCGACCTGCTGGTGCTCAATCAGGATATTTTTACCTGTCCATCGGAGGAGATCGGCCTCACGCGTCCAGTGTTGACCATGGCCGCCGGCCATGTTTTGTGGCGGCAAATTTAATTAGATTTTTCCTGGTGTATGAGCCGCCAGACGCACTGGTAAATCCATTGAAAACTCCTGGGCTTTTACGGTGGCTTTGGCATCCCGTTTTTTGCATAATTTTGTTTTTTGAGACAGGATCTAAAAAAAGATTGACAATTGCTTAGTTTGGTCCTATACTGAACAGCATAGTCGACAGGAATCCTTTTCTGCGGCTGTAATCATAAAAACTGGCAGAGTAGATTTGCGCGTGTTTAGTGCCGGCGGGACGGGGAGTTGTCCGCTGGACGAAATAGCTTTTTCCAAAGTCCGCTATTAAGCGGCTGGGGATAAGGTTTGCAGTGCGCAGGTCGCATCCCGCTGCCGCATAGGACCTTTTTGCTTATGCGGCGTCTCATAGTTATGAGCTGCCAAAAATTTGCAAGGAGGTCTTTTTGTATGAATCTATGGAATCACTCCCTCTTTTCCCGCGCCTATTGGAAGGACGCGGCCCTTCAGTTGAAGAAACCCCGGGTATTGGCGGTGTGCGCTTTGCTTCTGGCGGTAAGTATCGCCATGTCTGGACTGTTTCTTCAGTTGCCCAATAATCTGCGGGTGTACTTTACCTATTTGCCCAAGGGCCTGTGCGCCGCAGTATGTGGACCAGTGGCCGCGCTGGTGGCGGGCTTTGCGGAAGATCTTTTGGGCTACGCTCTCCATCCTTCCGGCGGATTTTTTCCTGGATACACGTTATCTACCATGGTGGGGATGTTTCTGTATGCCTTGGGCTTCTACCGGCAGCGGTTGTCCCTGCCCCGAGTGGCGCTTACGAAACTTTCGGTAAATCTGCTGTGTAATGTGGGACTGGGGACCTTGTGGAGCAGTATTCTATATGGAAAGTCTTATTTGTTTTATTTTTGGGGAAGCCTGGGGAAAAATCTGTTGCTGTGGCCGGTGGAAGTATTTTTGATGATGGCCGTTTTCCGTTTGCTGGCGCCAGCTATGGCAAAAGAGGGGCTTTTGGTTCCTCAGGGGCCGACGAAAAAATAAGCGGAGGCGTGACTGCTTTTTGGGGCTTTGTAAAGCGGGATAAAGCCGCCAAAAGGCAAACGCTTCTGGCGCAATCAAGAATAACGCCGCCCCAAAGGGTGGCGTTATTCTAGTGCGGAACGAATTTCTTTTAAAAACCAAGGCCCCAGATCTGGAAGTAAAGGCAAGGAAAATGGGCGGCCGGTTTTTTGACAATCCAGAGCTTCCATAATTAAGGGACGAAAGTTCAGCGGCGCTTGAGACAGCGCCCAACGGCCGCCTTGAAGTTTGGATAAAATCAGTCCCTCCCGGACAAAGGCCAAGGTGCGGCATAGGTTTAGCAAACCGTAAACCGGCAGCTCTTCCAACCTGCCGGCCGAGCCGGCTAAATCTTCTAAGATACTGTCCAGATAGGCATCCTGGCTGGGCGGAGTAAAAACTTCTTCCAATGGCAAACCCCAGAGAGTATGCCCCACTGACAGCAAAACCTTGATGTGCCCCGCCAGATCTGGATCTCGCCCTTCCATAGCGGCGGCAAAGCCGGGCAAGTCAGCTAGGCAGCGGGTTTTGTGATTGTTAGAAAAATGCAGCAGATAAGGCATGGGATGGGAAAAGCGCCGGCAGTCGGCAGCCAAAAGCAAGCTGAATTCCAGGCCCTTGGGAGGTAAAGCTGGGTCCAGAGCCAGAACACCTTGTAAAAAAGCCTCTTTTTGCGCTTGATCTGGAGGGCAATTTGTCACTGCCAGCAGATCAAGGTCACTGGAATCCCAGAAAAAATCTCCAAAAGCCACGGAACCGTGGACATATACGCCGGTCAGCGCCGAACCAAAGCTTTCCAGGCAGAGGGCGCACAGTTTTGTGAGCACCGGCGGGAGCCGAGGATCTATGTTATAAAAAATATCCATATTGCCGCTATACTGGTGTGTTTTCCCGCAGCCAATCGGCCCATTGGGAATAATATTTTCCTAAAATATGAACGCTGTCCCAAGTATATGCTTCGGTAAGATAACCGTTTTCATCATCAAAGATGGGATTAACGTCAATAAAAAAGATGGTTTTTCCGTCAGCCAGCTGAGAAATAGCCTGATTCAATTGATTTAGGTTATTGTTGTTAAAGGTTTTATCGCTGTCAGAGCGTTTTTTTGCCAGATGAAGATTGGCCTGAATAATAATGTAAGCTTCCGGTTGAAGCTCCTGCAGAGTAGCGACAGTTTCACTATAAGTCTGAACGGTTTCTTCTATCTTGTATCCCAATTCGTTGATGCCCAGCATCAGAAAAATGCGCTGATACTGCTTTTCTGTCAAAAGCTCGTTTAACGTACATTTTTTGAGACCGCCGGCGTCCAACCGCTCTTCAAAAACGGTATAGACGCTCATGCCGGTGCTGGAGAAAAAATCCGCTTCGGTAATACCAGAATATAGCCGGATACCTTCGGTACGGCTGTCTCCAATAAACAGAGCGCCGGTAAAGGGGTCTTCCGGAGGTTGTGGGGGAAGCGAGTCCTCTGGCGGCAGTTCTTCCAGGGACGGTTCCTCTTCCATGGGTGGAGGCTCGGGGAGAGGCTCAGGCGCCGCCGGAAAACGAATCTCTGGAATTTCTGCTAAAATGGCCCGCCGGGGCTGACGAGGGGGCAATAAACCAAGCTGCCGCCAAGCGGAAGGCATGACGGCGACGATGGTTAAAGCCATAAAACATAAAAAGGGATAACGAAACAGTTTTCTCATGAAGTTCCTCTCATAACAGAGCGATCAGGCTTTAAAAACGGAAATAGAGGAAGGGATCGTTCATCCCGCGGAACAGGCAATAAACGGATCCCAGAAAAATGGCTAGCAAGACGGCGATACCCAAGGGATTTCTCTCCATGCGCTTCCAAAGCCAGCCGGGCAGGGGCGTGCAGAACAGAAACCCGGCGGCCAGTATCGGACCATAGAGCTTACCGTATGGAATATAATCCATGGGAATGACGCCCCGCGCCGGTCCGCCGATGGGAAACAACCGGCCAAAAAACAGCCCCAGCTCCTGAAAATCGGTGATAGCAAACAGCATCCAGGATAAGGGTATCAGCAACAGCATATAGATTCGGCCCAACCACCGGCGGCGCTCCAATATCCGACGCAGGCCCATGCGCTCGATGGTTAGGAGAAAAAAGAGCAGCAGCCCCCACAGAATAAAATTCCAGCTGGCCCCATGCCAAAAGCCGGTAAGCAACCAAACTGCCAGCAGGTTGCGCACCTGGGTCAGTTTGCCACATCGGTTGCCTCCCAGGGGGATATAGACATATTCTCGGAACCAGCTACCCAGAGTCACGTGCCAGCGCCGCCAAAATTCGGTCATAGACAGCGAACGGTAGGGTTGGAGGAAGTTTTCCGGCAGAGAAAAGCCCATCATTTGTCCAAGACCCAAAGCCATGAGGGAATAGCCATAAAAATCAAAGTAAAGCTGTAAGCTATAGGCTGCCGCGGCCATCCAAGCCACCGGGGTAGAGACGCTTTCGCAGCCTACCGCCGACACATCGGTCCATAGTCCGCCGACCCGGTTCGCCAGCAGAACCTTGCTGCCCAGCCCCAACACAAAAGTGCGCAACCCCTGGTCGATCTGAGGCAAGCGAACAGTGCGCCGCCGCAGCTCTCGAGCCACCTGGCGGTATTGGACAATGGGGCCGGCAATCAGCTGGGGAAACATACACAGATAAGCCCCTAAATTGACCAAAGAACGCTCGGGGGGAACGGTTTCTCGATAAACGTCGATAAGATAGGAGACGATTTGAAATGTGTAAAAGCTGATGCCGATGGGGAGAATTAACTCCCAGTTTCGAGTGATGGTCTCTCCGGAAGCCAGCCGCCAGAGAACAGCTCCATTATCAAAGAAAAAACCGGCGTATTTGAAAGCGAACAGCCAGAAAAAATTATAAATGAGGCCGATTACTAGCCACAGCCGCCGGTGACGAAATCGGGCGTCCAACCGTAAGCCGATGACCCAGTTGATAAAAATAGTCAACAGCAACAGGAAAAAGTATTCAGGCGTTTCTAAAACACCATAGCCATAAAAGGCGAGACTCCCCAGCAGTAAGGCGGCGTTTTTCCATCGGCGGGGACACAACCCGTAGATCAGGAAGAACCCGGGTAGAAAAACAAATAAAAATGGCAGGCTGCTAAAAACCACGGGATCCTCCTAAATGAAATCGGGTACAACCCGATAATAAAAGGCCGCGGTTATTGAGCGCCGCAAGCCCAAAATTGCGCGGAAAGGCAAGGCTGGCCCTCTGACCGCAGCAAAGAAAACATCCCCTGGTCAAAGGGGGCGTATTCCAATTCAATTGCCTGGCCCGGAAGAAGGGCCTGGTGATAATCAATGGCCATGGCGGAAAGCTGGAAATCCAGCGGGAGTGGGCGCATGGCCAGCTGGGCGGAGCACACATTGTTTACATGGCGGTTGGCGTCCAGCAGATCGGTGGTCACTGGGAAAGAAGAATCCCGGGTCAAAGATTCCGGGAGGCGCACTTTTTTGGGGAGCTTGCCCAACTGGGGAGGGTCCCCCGGCGTTAGCAGAGGGGCAACTACCCGGGTAGCGTCGGTAGGCGCACTGGTGGCAATGTTTACCAGGGTCCATAAGGAATCGGCTGAGGCCAGCTGGAGGCCCTGCCCATCTTCCAGGGAAAAAGCCCGACGGCAGAGGGCGTGACGGCAGCTGTAAGCCCAAGTTTTTACCCGCACCGGCTGATCGCAACGGGGCATTTTTCCCAAATGCACCCGCCAGCGAGAGAGAATCCAGGCGCAACCTTGGGCTGTAACCCAATCCCGTCCGCAGCCTCGGTCATGGGAATGGCGGATGGCAACGTCCTGAAATAAATGAAGCAGGCCGGCGGGAGAAAGCGCCCCCTGGACGCCTAGTTGACTATATAATACAGTTGTATCCCAAATATACATATCGGAATCCTTTCCAGAAAGGCCCCTTGGTTTAGGGCGTAGGGACAAGCAAGCTCTGCCGGCGATCGCCTGTGAGGGACGGCCGGAACTTTACCATTCCTATTGTAGTAGATTGGCGGTTATTTTGCAAGAGCAGGGAATGAAAAAATGCGGAAAAAACACCAGAACCAGAGAAAAAATCCTCCAGCTCCGGCGAAAAAGGAGAGCAAGCTTATTTGGCGGAACTCGCCGCCCGACGAAAGACCGGAGGCAGGCAGATTATCATCCCGCAGAGATCTCCCGAAGTGGGAAGGCCGGCGCTTGGGGACCGGAGGCCCGGTTTTCCTCTTGAAATTCCGTCATCATACCCCAGTACCGCTTGGGCATATTGGATTGACGGCACTTAGGGTTGTATCGGGTCTCAATGGAGATGGCGTCATAAAATCGAGTCCATAACTGGCGGTAAAGGGTTTCCCGCTGGCTGGCGGCTGGTAGCTCCAGCTGATCCATGGGGAAGATTTGGCAGCAGCCGCCGCTATGAGCCAGCACAAGCCGGTGAGTGCGGTCAACAATCAAAAAGCTTTCTCCCGGCATGCGTACCCGAAAATGCTGGGCCAGTAAGGGTAAAACATGGTTTTTTGGCTCAATCTCAGCCACTAGGCAGCTTCCGTAGTCAGAAAAACGAGTGAAGCCTTTAAACAAATGGGCTTCGTGACCTACTTGCTGGGCGGCTGAAAGCACTGGTTGCACGTGAGCGTCAGCCAGCATCCGCATTACCTTTGGTCCTATTTGATACCCCATACGTAAAAACGCCAGCAAAGTCAGCTCTTTGTTCTCCAGATCGGATAAAAAGGCCAGCCGGATCACTTGGGGGGCCTGGCTGCCCAGTTTTTCCGGTAGAGAACGGGCCACGCGAGCGGCTTTGTCAGCTTCAGTTGGAACTTCCACCTGTTCCAGAAGGGTAAGCTGAGGATCTTCACCGGAAAAAATAGCCGAGGGCTGTTCCCGTTGGTATACCGCCCGGAACACGCAGCAGAAAAAGCCTTCCAGGCTTCCGTCATATTGATATACTAGATTTGTCCGGAGATACATTTCATCACATCCTCTTGGGTAGGGTCCAGCAGACTAAGCTGTTCGGGCTGATCCAGCCGATCCATGGCGGCTTGGCTCAGAAGGCCGTTTAATACTGCTCGATGGGTCATAACAACGCCTGGGAAGGGTTTTCCGCGGCAAAGCAAAAAATATCTGGCCCGCTTGAGTACCACCCCCAGTTTTTTCAGGCTGTCAAAGTCCAGACTTCCCGTTTTTCGGGCGGTGATAATCCGGCGAGCGCTTTTTACCCCAACGCCAGGCACTCGGAGTAAAATTTCATAGGGGGCTTTGTTGACTTCCACCGGGAATTGATCTAAATGGCGCAGCGCCCAGCCACATTTGGGGTCTACATAGGGGTCAAAGTTGGGGTTTTCCGCGTCCAGCAGTTCGCCGGCTTGAAAGTGGTAGTACCGCATAAGCCAATCCGCCTGATATAACCGGTGTTCTCGCAGCAGAGGCGGCTTGGTGGTAAGGGCGGGCAATTGTTTGTGTTCCACAACCGGCAGATAGGCCGAGAAAAATACCCGTTTGAGGGCATATTTTTGATAAAGGGCCGAGGAAAGGGTAAGGATTTGCAGGTCGCTTTCCGGGGTAGCGCCCACAATCAGCTGGGTGCTTTGTCCCGCTGGCGCAAACCGGGGAGCGTGGCGGTATTTGACGATCTCCTGCTTGCCTTGAGCGATGCCATCCCGCAAAAAGCCCATGGGCGCGAGGATCGCTTCTTTCTTTTTGTCAGGGGCCAGTAGCGTCAGGCTTTTTTGAGAAGGCAACTCGATATTCACGCTCATCCGATCGGCTAGCAGAGCCATTTGGGACAGCAACTCCGGGCTGGCGCCCGGGATGGCTTTGGCGTGTATATACCCGTAAAAATGGTATTCTCGCCGTAAAATCCGCAGTGTCTCCAACATTTGCTCGCAAGTGTGATCAGGATTCTGTACCACCGCGCTGGAAAGAAAAAGGCCTTCAATATAGTTTCGCCGGTAAAATTGTATGGTCAGGTCAGCCAGTTCTCTGGGGGTGAAGGCCGCCCTGGGATGGTCGTTGGACCGGCGGTTGACACAGTAGCTGCAATCAAAGACGCAGGCGTTGGATTGGAGCACCTTTAGCAGCGTGATGCAGCGGCCATCGGCAGAAAAGCTGTGGCAGCAGCCGCAGGCGATGGTGGCCCCTAGTCCGCCTGGGCGGGCGGATCGGTCCAACCCACTGGAGGTGCAGGCGGCGTCATATTTGGCAGCGGCGGCCAGGATTGTTAGTTTTTCCATCAGCTCCATAGGATATCTCCATCCATAAAATCAGAACGGTTGTTCGCAAATCTTATAATAGCACGTTTGTTCGTGTTTGTAAACCGCAAATTTGAAAAAAATTCTGGAAATAACCGCTCCTTAGGGGGAGGCCGGGCTTTCTCTTATTTTGGCAAAAAGCGACGGCCGGACGCAATTCGCGTCCGG